>JAGKQJ010000011.1 GCA_017898095.1 Bacillaceae bacterium Marseille-Q3522
TTGATATATATATTGGGTTTATCGTATTTTGATCTAGAAAGTGATATTATATTTAATAGGGACAGTGATATAGATGACAGATCGAGCTAATGCAAAAACATTAGGTAGATCAGTAATTCGACGTAGTGAAACAGGGCGATACGTAGCAACACCGCCATTGCATAAGGAAGCAGTAAAAGAAATCAGTAGGGCATTAAGTAGAAATTACCAGAGAATAAATAAAATTAACGAAAGATACGGTATTAAGGTATTAAATAGTAATATTGTACCAAAAGCAACCATATAATATTTGGTTGCTTTTTTCATTATTGGATTTAAAACGTTAGAATAAGTATATCCCAATCCATAACAAGCATAAGGAAAGTCCCTGATTCTCAAGGGCTATCTTGGAAGTACGAAAGAAATTTTGAACTCATGACCTGCAATTATGGAATTATTTTTTTCGTTCTCTCAAAAAAATTCGAATTCTTTCAAGCTTTAGAGTCAGTTAAAATTTATGGACTCAGCTGGATTTTTTCTTATGACATTAGTCAATGCTAAAAAAGCTGCAGGAATTTTAACCTGCAGCATTTACAGTATGTGTATTGGTGGTAAGCATATGAAAAACCTTGATCCTGCAGCATCCATTTGCATCTGCAATGAATAAAATTTCTGTTAAAAGGGGTGAGTCCTCTTATAAGATAACTATAAAAGATCAACCATATATTTCCCCAAAAACCAAGTCAGTTATGCAAAATAGCACTGGCTTACGCTAACGTTGCTTCATTTTCGGAAGAGCTTGCTTCCTGTAAATAAGTTACCGTAGCACTTCCCAGCGTTTTTGCGGCAATAAGCAGTGCTTTTTCATCAAAATCGAATTTTGGATGGTGATGAGGATAGGTGACGCCTCTCTCTGCTAATTCAGCACCGGTAAAGAAAAATGCTCCTTTTACTTGCTGCAAATAGTAGGCGAAGTCTTCTCCGCCCATATGCGGCTGCTCTTCCACTACTTTTACAACGCCGGGAACGCTTTTCGCCTGCGCAACGATAAAGTCGGTATCTTCTTTATGATTTACTACTGCCGGGTAGCCTCTCGTATACGTATACTTATATGTAGAACCGGCACCGTGGCAAACAGATTTTGCAACCTCTTCAATTTCTTTTTCGATAAAATTGCGGACATTTTCATCGAATGTTCGTACGGTTCCTTGCAAGACAACTTTATCAGCAATAACATTCGGCGCATTTTTTGCGTCGAACGAACCGACAGTTACGACAGCGGGGGATAATGGATCAACACGTCTGCTGACAATTTGCTGCAGATTCATAACGAGCTGTGAACCGGTCACAATCGCATCCCGTGATAAATGCGGGTTGGCCCCGTGTCCGCCTTTTCCTTCGACGATGATTTCAAAAAAGTCGGAAGCTGCCATGGCGGCTCCTGCGCGAATGCCGATGTAGCCTAAAGGGGCAACAGCTGCTAAATGGGTGCCATAGATGACATCAACACCATCTAAACAGCCATCCTCCACCATGGCAATCGCACCTCCTGGAAGTACTTCTTCCGCATGCTGGTGGATAAATACGACATTGCCTTCCAATTCATCTTTCATTGCATTTAAAGCTTTTGCTAAACCCAAGAGAGCGGCAGTATGCCCGTCATGGCCGCATGCGTGCATGACACCGGGTACTTTTGATTTATAGGCAACGTCGTTTTCTTCCTGAATCGGCAGTGCATCAAAATCAGCGCGTAATCCAACTGTTTTTCCCGGTTTTGCGCCTTTCAGAACAGCTACGACACCTCTTCCGCCTACACCTGTTCGCACTTCATGACCGAGTTTTTTGTGATATTCGGCAATATACTTTGGCGTTTCTACTTCTTTGAAAGAAAGTTCAGGGTTTTCGTGTAAATATCTTCTGATCGAAACAATTTCATCATACAACTCATCCAATTTTGTAAATAATTTTTCCATGTTAACATGCTCCTTTTTTAGAAAATTAGCAAAAATAATCACTTGTGTTATCGCAGATTAAGGAGGAGTAATACTCCGCCTTAAAAATGGAGGTAAAACCAATCATGTTGGCGGGGGTATTACTGCCCCTAAAAGCCCGATTGGTGAGATAAGGAGTAGCCCTTAGAAACTCCAATCGGGCTTTGCGCGACAAGGTTTTTCTTAGAGCTTCAGCCCTTAGATATTTCAATCAGGCTCTGCGTGATAAGGTTTTTCTTAGGGCTTTTAGCCCTTAGAAAAATCAATCGGGCATAGCGCGGCTAACCATCAGTGGGGGATGTGTGCCGACTAAGAACTCAGGCGTCCTGTGGCAATGTCGGCACTAGCACGTCCTGTGCGTCTACCGACTAAAGGCGCCACGTCCTGTGGCAACGTCGGCACTAGCACGTCCTGTGCGTCGAAAAACCCCCACTGATGGAAGTTTCAACTTTATAATGTTTCGCACATCGAAATGATAGAAATAATTTTAACGAATTTTTTGTCAATTTGCAACTATTCATGTGATTTTTCGAAATGTTTATAAAATAGCCGAGAACACTCGAAACTTTAGTCATGAGATGAATCGGCTTCGGATAGGGCGTGGCTTATGCCACGTTACCTATCCGATATATGCTTCTTGCCCATGAAAGTCTAAGGGAAATAGCAGAGTGGCTGATGTCATCCGAAAACTCGTTTTCGGTTATTCAGACGAAAGCTGAATGAAAGTACCTTAGAACCTCATGACTTTAGTCATGAGAGGTTCAAGTTGAGGAATAAAATAAAGATATTTACATTCATCAAATGAAAAATGCAAATATCTTTAATTAAGATGGCGTTTTGAAAATTTTTTTTTACTGAAAAATTATTGCCATCTTTGTTTTTTCACTACTAAAAATTCATACGGTTGCAGCAAAACAGTTTCTCCCGGAGTTTCTTCCCCATGTTTGCAATTGGAGATGACCCATTGCCAACGGCCTAGTGAAGGGAGTTCAATGTTTTTCGGCTCGGATGCAGGATTTGCGTATACCGCAATATCAACATTTACACCAAATAAGATATAGCCGAAAACCGGAGACGGCGCCTGCAGAAAATGAACGCGGTTTCTAATTTCCTCTTTAGAGGTAAGACGAAACACACGATGTTCTTTACGCAGTTGAATTAAGGCGCGTGCAAAGGAAACCGCCACATCTTCCTGTTCGCGTTCTTCCCATCTGAGCGCGTTTACCGAGTCTCCGGAAAGATAACTGTTGCCATCCCCCTGTTTGGAGCGGAACCATTCCTGTCCGGCATGGAGAAAAGGGATGCCCTGGCTTAACAGCGTAAGACCTGTTGCCATTTGCTGAATTTTTTTTCGCTCTTTCTCCTGCAGAGACTGATTTGTAATTAGCAGCCGATCCCATAACGTATGATTATCATGGCATTCCACGTAATTGACAACCTGGGTGACCTGCTCGGTAAAAGGAATACCGTATTCTTTTAAAACAGAACCTGTCACTAAATGGGGGAGTCGTTCTCTAAAACGGCCGTTACCATTCACAAAGCCGGTATCACTTAGATCAAATGTATTTCCTTTTAATGTATCCCGGAATAAGTCATTAAAAAACCGGATGCCCTCCAATTGTCTCGATTGATAAACACTTGCTTTTTGCTGCGGGGCTAATGCGGTAGGCAATTCCCATCCTTCCCCTAATAAAAGGATGGGATGAGCTTCTTGATCACACCTTCTCCGGATTTGTTTCATTGTAACTACGTCTAAGATGCCCATGAGGTCAAATCGGAAGCCATCGACACGGAACTCCGCCAGCCAATAATCAATCGTATCAAGGATAAATTTTCTTGCCATTTTCCGCTCGGAGGCAAAATCATTTCCCACCCCGGTGCCGTTGCTGAGAGTGCCGTCCTGATGATAACGGAAATAATAGCCGGGGACGAGTTTTTCGAATGGGGATTCTTCCATAATAAAAACATGATTGTAGACAACATCAAGAATCACAGAGATACCGTGTTCATGAAAAGCGGCGATCATCTCTTTGCATTCGCTAATCCGCGATTCGGGACTGGCGGCATTTTTCGCATAGCTGCCCTCAGGGACCTGGTAATAGAGAGGGTCATAGCCCCAATTGTACTGATCTTTTGAAAATTGTTCATCTACGCGGGCAAAATCATTAACCGGCAAAAGCTGCACATGGGTAATGCCGAGTTGCTGCAAATAAGACAAACCAGTTGAGAAACCGTTTTTTGTCATTGTATTTTTTTCTGTTAAGCCGGCATACTTGCCTTTTTCTTTCACACCGCTGTCATCCGAGATCGTAGCATCCCTGACATGCAATTCATAGATAATCGCATCCTGCAGCTGTGTGACAGACGGACGCTGCTGCTGTGAAACCCCTGCGGAATTCGTCCTCTGCAGATCAAGTACTACGCCTCTTTTGCTGTTTAGTAACAATCCTTTTGTATAAGGATCGTTCACCCGCTCCACGTGTCCGTTAATCGTAATTTCGTAATCATACGCAACCCCGTGCCAGTCACCGTTTGTTTCTGCCTGCCAAATGCCTTTTTCTCCTCTCGTCATTGTTAGCTTTTGTTCACCGAGAAATAGAGAAAGGGCTGTTGCAGTCGGAGCCCATACCGTAAAAACGGTTTTGTTTTTCGAATATTGTGCGCCAAGTTCGCAGTCTGTTGCCGCATAATGATCATCAAACCACTTTGTACGGACAATGTTGCGTGCATATATGGGGATAACTTGTCCGTTTACGTTGACATGCCATTTTTCTTCTAAAGAAAGTGGATAAGCAATCATGAGGGCGGCGGTGTGTTCATTTTTCCATTTTACATCTTCCACCTGAAGCGTCCGTTCTCCGCCACGCACCTCAATATTCTCTAAATTATTGGTTGGAATGTTTTCTAGCGTTATTTTATATACATCATCAAACCAAGCCTTGCATCTATTCAACGTGTACACTCCATTTCTGCATGATTCATGTGTTTGGTCGAAGCTCTAACCTCTATACTTTATTATGAAAAGGTTTATTTGGCTATTATCTTTACTTTTTTGTGAAGATCCCCGCTGTTTAGTAAAGCGCAGATGAAAGTTTTACAGGGTCTTAAGTCTTCGTTGGCTAAACTAAGTTTACGCGATTTCTGCTTCGTTCGTTGTAAAAATAGGAAAGAATTGTTCTGCATTTTTCGACATTATTTTCATTTTTCCCGCTTTTTTCCTATAAAATTTTACATATATCGTGCAGGAAATGAAGGGAATCTACTGAATTATTATAAAAAAAGTCATTTTTTAAAAAATAGGCAACAAACTGTCAAAAATAATGCGTGGACTATACAGAAAATTGAGATATAATAAAATAAAGGCAAAAAAACAGTAAGGAATAGAACGTTTGTAACTGTTTTCAGAAAATTTCCAAAAGTACCTTCCGTCCCATTCTCATTGTACATTTTACAGAATAGCCGAAATTTTTAAATGATATTCCGGAATATTCCATTCTCTTCCGTATAGCGTTTGCGAAAGGGGGGATTTAATTGGATTTTCTAATTAACGAAGAGGATGTATATTTATTTCACCAAGGTACGAATTATCACAGCTATCTGTTATTAGGATGCCATGAAGTAAGGCAGGATGGGAAAAACGGGTACCGTTTCGGGGTCTGGGCTCCGCATGCAAAAGAGGTTAGGGTTGTTGGTGATTTTAATGGTTGGCTTGGGGATGGTTATTCCCTGACGCGAATAAATGCCGAAGGACTTTGGTTTGGTATCTTTTATCAAATACCTTGCCATTCCTCTTATAAATACGAAATCATCACAGCAGACGGGCAAAGAATCTTAAAATCTGATCCTTATGCTTTTCAGGCAGAACTCCGTCCCGCTACCGCTTCGCTTGTAACAGGAAAATCTTCCTACCAATGGATGGATAAAAACTGGGAAAATGCGAAGAAGCGGAAAAATTTATACGAGTCGCCAATCAATATTTACGAGGTACACGCCGGTACCTGGCGTACAAAAGAGAACGGTGAGCTTTATTCCTATGCCGAACTTGCTGATAAACTGATTCCATATGTGAAGGAAGCCGGTTTTACTCATCTCGAATTTATGCCATTAAGTGAACATCCGTTTGATGGTTCCTGGGGCTATCAAACGACAGGCTATTATGCTGTTACAAGCAGATATGGTACAAGGGACGAGTTTAAATATTTGGTTGACCAATGCCACAGGCATAATATTGGGGTTATTATCGACTGGGTTCCGGGACATTTTTGCAAGGATGAGCACGGACTGAGGCAGTTTGACGGCCGGTCGCTTTATGAATATGCAGATCCGAAAAAAGCAGAGAAATCTTTATGGGGAACGCTGGCATTCGATTTCGGCAGACCGGAGATTCAAAGCTTTCTTGTATCGAATGCGTTGTTTTGGCTGGAAGAATACCATATTGACGGGATACGTGTCGATGCTGTCGCGAGTATGCTTTATTTAAATTTTGATAAATGGGATGGCGAAGAAAAAATTTTCAATTCTTTTGGCGGAGAAGAAAATCTTGAAGCGCGTGCTTTTTTACAAAAGTTGAATGAAACCGTGTTCCGATATAAACCCAATACATTAATGATTGCAGAAGACAGCTCTGATTTACCGCTTGTCACGGCACCAACCTATTTAGGCGGGCTCGGGTTTAATTTTAAATGGAACATGGGATGGATGAATGACACCTTAGATTACATGGAACGTGATCCTGTATATCGGAAATGGCATCATCAGCAACTAACCTTTTCGATTATGTACACGTATTCGGAAAATTTTGTACTGCCTCTTTCGCACGATGAGGTTGTACACGGCAAAAAATCTCTCCTCGATAAAATGCCAGGGGATCAATGGCAACAATTTGCAAATTTGCGTCTTCTGTATGGCTATATGATGACTCACCCTGGGAAAAAGCTACTTTTCATGGGAGGGGAATTCGCTCAATACGCTGAGTGGAAGGACAAAGAACAACTGGACTGGCTTTTATTTGACTATCCTCTTCACCGATTAATGGCGGAATATGTAAAAGATCTGAACCATTTTTATTTAAGAAATAAACAATTATATGAATTAGATCATGAACCTCAAGGATTTACTTGGATTGACCCGCATAATATAGATCAAAGTATCATAGCTTTTCGAAGACAGGGAAAATCATCATCAGAAGAATTAATCATCGTTTGTAATTTTACACCAAATGTTTACAGTGATTATAAAATAGGTGTTCCTGAAGCCGGGATATACAAAGAAATTTTTAATTCGGATCACGGACTCTACGGCGGCTCAAATGTTTTAAACAACGGGCTTCATTTTAGTTTTCCAGCCAAATGGCATGGATTGCCTCAACATATCAAAATAATGGTTCCTCCATTGGCTATTTGCATTTTTATACGGAAAAAAGAACATCGTGAAGAGGGGGCTGTATGATGAAAAAAGAATGTGTCGGCATGCTTTTAGCAGGAGGAGAAGGGAAGCGGCTTGGATTATTAACAAAAAAATTAGCGAAACCGGCCGTCCCTTTTGGAGGAAAATACCGGATCATTGACTTTGCTTTAAGTAATTGTGCCAATTCTGGTATCTATACGGTGGGAGTACTCACGCAATATTCCCCTTTAGAACTGAACAAACATATAGGAATTGGAAAACCATGGGGTCTGGACCGGCAAAAGGACGGTGTTACGATTCTATCGCCTTATACGGCAAAGGACGGCGGTAATTGGTATACGGGAACAGCAGATGCGATCTATCAAAATCTTCATTTTATTGACCAATATGATCCTGAATATGTGCTTGTCATTTCTGGTGACCATATTTATCAAATGAATTACAGGCAATTGCTGATGGATCATAAAAAATCGCAGGCGGACGTCACAATTTCCGTCATGGAAGTACCTTGGAACGAAGCATACCGGTTCGGAATTTTAAATACAACAGAAGATTTACGGATTTATGAATTTGAAGAAAAGCCGCAAAAACCAAAGAGCAATCTTGCTTCCATGGGCATCTATATATTTAATTGGCAGGTGCTGAAAAAGTATTTGCAGGATGATCATCTTCTCTTCCATTCCAGCCATGATTTCGGCAAGGACATTATACCCGCGATGCTGGCCGATGGATGCAAGCTGTTTGCCTACTGCTTTAAAGGATATTGGAAGGATGTCGGAACGATTCAAAGCTATTGGGAAGCAAATATGGATCTGTTAGAAGAAGATCTCACGCTTTCTCTAAATAATAAAAATTGGCGGACATACACGCATGATTCTAATTATCCGCCGCAATTTCTTGATGAGTATGCAGTGGTGAATCATTCGCTGATTAATTCGGGTTCCTGGGTATGCGGAACAGTGGAGCATTCGATACTATTTGAGCATGTGCACGTTAAAAAAGGCAGCCTGGTTCGTGAATCGATTTTACATCCCAATGTTGTAGTCGGTGAACATGTAACGTTAGAACGGGTAATTGTGATGGAAAATACGGAAATTCCGGACGGATCGGAATTCAGAACGGAAGAGGGTGAAGAACCGCTTGTAATTGATCAGGAAGCGATGCAGACACTGCTAAAAAACAAGCAGTTTTATTGAATACATCAAAACACAATATGTTTGAAAAGTACGATCGGAACCCCGGCATTAAAATTTCATCATACGATATTACTGAAGTAATACATGGTTGGAAATCCGACAATTCTATGCATGTTATGAAAGAGTCGGAACGCGGAAAGCAGGAAACCCGTTTAAAAACAGTACCATAAAATCATTGAAACAGTCTAACGAAGACGTACTAGTAAAGGGGGATTGCAGATGGAGTCATTAATGGGTCTTATCAATTTGGAGCATGAGCATGATTTTTTAAATGAATTGACGTATTTTCGCTGCGGAGCTGCAGTTCCGTTTGCCGGACGCTACCGCCTGATCGATTTTTCCTTATCGAATATGGTGAACTCGCAAGTGTCGGAAGTGGGGATTTTTACCCCCAGTAAATACCGTTCATTAATGGATCATCTTGGAAGCGGAGAGCAGTGGGAACTTGCGCGGCGCAACGGTGGCCTGTTTATTTTGCCGCCTGACTGGCATGATCCGACAGACATTTCCTTAGGGGATCTGCGGTTTTTCCATAACAACCGCGATTTTTTTGACAGAAGCAAGGCTACACATGTGTTGATAAGCGGTAGTCAATTTATTACAAATACCAATTATTTGGCAGCTTTCGAGTTTCATATTATGAGAGATGCGGATGTCACATTCATTTCGAAAACGGTAGATGAAATCGAAGAGGAGCACGAGGGCTGCCTTCGCTTGGAAATCGATAATAATGACTGGGTAAGAGGGATTACGAATGATGCGCAAAATCATAATTTGTTTACAGGTGTGTACATCATCAACAAACATTTGCTGCTGCAGCTCGTAGACCAATGCATTGCTTATCACAAGGATAACTTCTTTTTTCATGGAATCAAGGAGCAGCTTGATCATTTAAAAATTCAAAGCTTTGAGCATAAAGGGTACGCGGCATTTATTAAATCTGTCAGAAGTTTTTACCGCCATAATATGAATTTATTATCAGCAGGGAATTACCGGGCGCTTTTTTACCAGGAACCTTTAATCCAAACTAAAATCAGTAATGAGCCGCCGGCGAAGTATTGTGAAAAAGGCGATGTAAAAAAATCGATTATTGCCAATGGCTGCATCATTGAAGGGGATGTGGAACAAAGTATTTTATTTCGCGGTGTTCATGTGCAGGAAGGAGCAAAAATAAAAAATTCGATTATTATGCAGCGCTGTACCATCGGCGAAAATGTCTATCTCGAAAATGTAATTCTCGACAAAGATGTGAAAATTTCCGCCGGACAAACGTTTATCGGCGGAAAGGAAAAGCCTTTTGTTGTCGCAAAGCGAAAGGTTATGTAGAGGGACTGAACCGAAAAGATAACAGGCAATGTACACCTTAGTTATCTTTTAAAAATGGATAAAAGAAAACCGCTTGCTTCCTTCAATGGGAAGAAGCTTCCTTTTATCGCGGATTAAGGGGCAGTAATACCCCCACCTCAAAAATGGAGGTGATATCAGTCATTTAAGGTGGGGGATAAACTGCCCCTAAAAGCCCGATTGGTGAGACAAGTTTCACTTTATCCGCCTTCCTGCTGTGTGATTTCATTGATGGAATATGGAAAAACCAATTTGGATATACATGTAGAAAGGAGAAGAGAGAGATGAAGAACGTATTGTTTGTCGCATCTGAATGCACACCCTTTATCAAAACAGGGGGATTAGCCGATGTCATCGGATCTCTTCCGCAAGCGTTAAGAAAGGATGGGCAGGCAGATGTACGTGTCATACTGCCTTTATACGATGAAATTAGTGAAGAGTGGCGCAAGCAGATGTCATATAACGGAACATTTCCTGTACAACTCGGCTGGCGCCATCAGGAAGCGAGTTTATTTTCATTAGAGCACGACAGGATCAGCTATTATTTTATTGAAAATAGCTATTATTTTACCCGCAAAGGGGTATACGGTTATTATGACGATGGGGAACGGTTTATCTTTTTTTGTAAAGCAGTAATGGAAGCAATCCCCCATCTTGGTTTTGTTCCTGATATTTTACATGCCCATGATTGGCAGGCCGGGGTTGCGGTTGCGCTGGCAAAAATCACAAAGCCGTTCCCCAATTTAAAAACAGTCTTTACAATTCACAATATTAAATATCAAGGCCTGATGCCGCTTGCGATGTTTGATAACTTCCTGAATTTGTCCAGAGAGCATGTCGGCGGTTTTGAATGGAACGGCCTGTTTAATTGCATGAAAGGCGCAATTTTTCACGCCGATAAAATAACAACAGTCAGCCCAAGCTATGCCGGAGAAATTTTACATGACTACTATGGGGAAGGACTGAGCCCGGTTTTACTGGAGCGCAAAAATGATTTAACAGGAATATTAAACGGAATTGATACAAATGAGTATAATCCGTTAAAGGACAAGCACTTGGCAGTTACATACCGCGACTCCAGGGTGAAGAAAAAAATAAACAAAGAAAAGCTGCAAGAGCGGTTAGGTTTGCATCATGATGGAGAAAAGCCTTTGTATATCATGATAACAAGACTGGTGGAACAAAAAGGGCTTCACCTTATCGAGTGTGTATTTGATGATTTTATCGCAAAAGATGTGCAATTTATTATTTTAGGCACCGGTGAAGCTGAATTTGAAGCTTTTTTTGTTGAAAAAATGCACCAATACCGGGAAAAGGTGAAGGCATTAATTACATTTGATGAGGGGTTGGCAAGGCAGCTGTACGCAAGTGCAGATTTCTTTCTAATGCCATCCAAATTTGAACCATGCGGACTCTCACAGCTGATTGCATTGCAATACAAAACAGTGCCGATTGTCCGCGAAACCGGCGGACTGAAGGATACGGTAATTCCGTATAACAAATTAAACGGCGAAGGGAACGGCTTTAGTTTTACCAATTACAATGCCCATGATTTATTACATGTCCTTTTCTATTCATTCGAAATATATCACAATCCGAACGAATGGAAAAATCTGATAAAAAATGTTAACAAAAGCCGATACAGTTGGCAAGATTCTGCCAGACAATATGAGGATTTATATGATACCTTAAAAATGGGGTGAGCCGGATTGGCATACAAAACGGTGGATGATTTTTTACAGCAGATGCAGGAAAAAATGAAGACAGAAAGAGGCAAGTCTCTTGAGGATGCAACGGAACAGGATCTCTACTATGTGATTGCCTCGATTGTAAAAGATGTGTTAATGACGCAATGGACGAATACTCATAAAATCTATCAAAAAAAACGTGTGAAGCAAGTATACTATTTATCACTTGAATTTTTAGTCGGCAGGCTGCTGGAAAGTAACTTGCTAAACTGCGGGCTCCTCGGGACAGCTGAAAAAGCGCTTGAATCTTTAGGGTTTATTCCGGAAAAGGTGTTTGCAAAGGAGCATGATGCCGGTCTTGGCAACGGCGGTCTCGGCCGGTTAGCCGCCTGTTTTCTCGATTCGCTTGCATCGTTGGGATATCCGGGGCATGGCTGCGGGATTCGCTATAAATACGGATTATTCGAACAGCGCATTATTCACGGTCATCAAGTGGAACTGCCGGACTATTGGCTGCAGGACGAGTATCCATGGGAAACAAGGAAAGAAGAGGAAAGCCTGAACATTTATTTCGGCGGGACCGTTCACATGCATATGAAAAATGACGGCTCACTAGAGTTTCATTATCAAAACCGCGACAAGGTCATTGCCGTACCGTATGATATTCCGATTGCCGGTTATAAAAATAAGGTTGCGAATACACTGCGGCTTTGGAGTGCCGAATCACCGGGAAAAGAAACGGACGATCTGTCAAGCCAGGGGACGCAATATTATCACCATCTTGATCATAAGCGCTCGATTGAACAGATTTCCGGATTTTTATATCCGGATGATTCCAGCTACGAAGGTAAAGAACTGCGCCTAAAGCAGCAATATTTTCTTGTCTCTGCCAGCATCCAGCAAATAATCCGCAGTTTTAAAAAAACACAGAAGATCTCGTTGAAGCGGCTGCCGGACAAAGTAGTCATCCAAATAAATGATACCCATCCGAGTTTGGCGATTCCGGAACTAATGCGGATTCTCATGGATGAAGAGAATTACGGCTGGGATGAAGCCTGGAACATCACAACAAATGTGATTGCGTATACGAATCATACGACCTTAAGTGAGGCTCTGGAAAAGTGGCCGAAATCGATGGTGCAAGCATTAATGCCGCGAATTTACATGATTATCAAAGAAATCAATGAGCGATTTTGTAAAAACATCTGGTTTAATCACCCACAGTTGAGGGATAAAATACCTAATATGGCAATTATCGCATATGAGCAGGTTCATATGGCAAGGCTGGCGATTGTCGGCAGCTTCAGTGTAAACGGGGTTGCCCGTATTCATACGGAAATATTAAAAAAGAAAGAAATGAAAGATTTTTACACGCTTTTTCCGGCAAGGTTCAATAATAAAACGAACGGGATTACCCATCGCCGCTGGCTTCTGCAGGCAAATCCGCAGCTTGCTTCCCTTATCACGGAAGTAATTGGCACGAAATGGATTACCCGTCCGAATCAATTAATCAGTTTATTGCGCTATTCGAAGGATCATCCCTTTTTAGAAAAAGTTTTGCAAGTGAAAAATCATAATAAGCAGGCGTTGGCGAAATTTATTTATGATCAGACAGGAATTGTCGTTGATGACCAATCGATCTTTGACATTCAAATTAAACGTCTTCATGAATACAAACGGCAGCTGTTAAATGTTTTTCACATTCTTTATATGTACAATGAGTTGAAGGATAATCCCAATCTAAATGTAACGCCGCGGACCTTTTTATTTGGTGCCAAGGCAGCTCCTGGCTATCATGTAGCGAAAGAAGTAATCCGGTTGATTAATCGGGTCGCAACGGTTGTCAATCATGATCCGGATATAAAAGGAAAACTGAAAGTCGTTTTTTTAGAAAATTACAATGTCAGCCTTGCGGAAAAGATGATCCCTGCCGCAGATATCAGTGAACAAATTTCTACGGCAAGCAAAGAAGCTTCCGGCACCGGCAATATGAAAATGATGATGAACGGCGCCATTACCGTCGGCACACTGGACGGTGCGAATATTGAAATTTTGGATCTCGTCGGAGCGCAGAATATTTTTATCTTTGGTTTAACGGCAGAGGAAGTGTTGCGCTATTATCAAGAGGGAGGCTATTCGGCACGGGATATTTATCAGACGGATGATCGTGTTCACCGCATCATGGAACAGCTGAATCATGGCGCGTTCAGCACGCAGGATATGGAATTTAAAGACTTGTATTACAACATTCTTTCCCATAATGATCCGTATTTTGTCTTAAAAGACTTTGACCCGTATATTGATACGCATGAATTGGTCGAGCAGGCGTATAAAGACAAATGGAACTGGCTGACAATGAGCGTTACCAATATTGCCTACTCCGGCAAATTTTCCAGTGACCGTACCATTCAAGAATATGCATCGGAAATTTGGAAATTGAAGAAGGTTTGAGGGAAAGGGGCTCTGGCATAACGATTTTTTCTGTGAAATGCAAAAATATGTTTTTCTTTCGAGTAATGTGAGCAATATGAATATACTTTGTTGAAAGCTGTTTCTGCTTGTGAAACAGCTTTTTTTCCGAATATCTAAAAGGACAATACGATTATCCTAAGCGGTTAGAGTTCTTCAACGAAAAGAAGCAATCATTTAAATTATCGTTAAAAGCGCTTGGAATACGATTCCAGGCGCTTTTGTGTGTTAGCTATTTAGTTTTTGATACTGTTATTTTACATTTTCTCCACAATATTTTTTCAGAAAAAGCTATAATAATTAACAACGACTCTATTAGAAAGAAGGGAGTTTTCCGTGTACATTTATACGGGCAAGCAAATTAAAGAAGCGGATCATCTTGCCGGGCTGCAAGGAATGCCGGTATTCACCTTAATGGAGAATGCGGGAAACGGACTATTTCAAAAAATAAAACCGTTATTGGCGCAGCGTGACAGGATTCTTATTCTCGCTGGGAAAGGCAATAACGGGGGAGACGCGATTGTGTTGGCGCGCTATTTGCAAAATCATCATTATCATGTCGATGTTGTCTGCCCGTTCGGCGAGCCGAAAACGGAAACAGCGCAGCAGCATCTTGCTTATTTTCGTGCCTGCGGATATGAACTGGCAGCATTTGACCGCACAAAAAATTATGATTGGATAATCGAAGGAATCCTCGGCGTCGGCACGAGCCTGCCGCTGCGGGAAAATGTAAGGAAGCTGACAAGATGGATCAATTCTATAGAAGCAAACGTGATCTCTATTGATATTCCAACCGGAGTCTCCTCAGATACAGGAGAGGCAGATGAAGATGCCGTACAAGCAGGGTATACATTCTCATTACACGGCTTTAAGCCGTCTGCGTTTTTATATCCGGCCGCATCTAATTATGGGAAAACTGCAGTTTGCGAAATTGGGCTTGTTCATACAAGCAAGTGGAGATTGTGGACAGAGGAGGATGTAAAACATACCTTTTTAAAAAGAGAAGCCAATACGCATAAAGGGACTTTTGGGACAGGTTTATTAGTTGCCGGCTGTGATGAAATGCCGGGAAGCGCCGCCCTGGCTGGCGCCGGAGCGTTGCGTTTTGGCATTGGCAAACTGTCGATTCTGACAAGTAAATTTGCTGCTTCTGCTATAGCCCCGCTCGTTCCGGAAGCAACCTATCTTTTTCAAGACATCCAAGGCTCCTATACCGCTGCTGCAATTGGTTCCGGTTTACCGCCGGATGAAAAAAGCGAAGAAAAGCTGCGCGTGTTACTGAAAAAAAATCTTCCGCTGATTATCGATGCAGGGGCGTTGCAAAAACGTACTTATCCGAAAAGGGAAGCGCCTATTATCATAACCCCGCATCCCGGTGAATTTAGCCGTTTAACTGGTCTTGCGACGAAACAGATTCAAAAGAATCGTCTCCAACTAGCATCGCAATATGCGGTAGAAAATAAGGTAATCGTTGTGTTGAAGGGCTCTTTTTCTGTGATTGCTTTTCCAGATGGCAGTCTGTATGTCAATCCGACTGGAAATAACAGTCTGGCAAAGGGGGGGAGCGGTGATACGTTAACGGGCATGCTGCTTGCCGGAGTATGCCAATATAACAATATCAATGCGGCCGTTGCCAATACGGTGTTCATTCACGGAGCATGTGCCGATGAATGGGTGCGGTATAACAGTAGCAATTCCTTAACGGCTCACGATTTAGGAAAACTCATTGGAAAGGTTTGTGCTCAAATAGAGGGGGTTTAGGAACAATGGAGAATTTTTGTTCCGCTGCGTAGATCATATATATTCAATCAGACAACCATGAAACGAGCGGCATCAACTAAAACGATAAAAATGTTTTACAGGAACTATTTCAAGTTAGATCGAGGTGAGAGTATGCTCAGAGTATTGTTAATCATTGCCGGTTCCATTTTTATTGCATCCGCCTATAATTTATTTTATATTCCGCACCATATTTTAAGCAGTGGTGTAAGCGGAATTGCAATTTTACTGGGGATCATTACACCAATAAATACAGGTATCTTAATCTTTTTATTAAATTTACCTTTACTGGTGCTGGGGATTATAAAATTAGGGAAACGATTTATTACTTATACGATTTTGTCTGTTATCGTCGTATCTGCCAGTTCCTATCTAATACCGGTTTTCCCGCTTTCCTCCGAGCCTTTCTTATCCTGCCTATTTGGCGGTGTTTTAACAGGAATAGGGGCTGCGCTTATTTTTAATGCCTCGGGTTCTTCCGGGGGATTCGATATTGTGGCGATGCTTTTATTAAAGAAACGCGATTTTCCGCTCGGCGCTCTTTTATCAGGTATGAATGCAGTAGTTGTTTTCCTGTCAGGGTTTATTTTCAATTGGGACTCGGCGCTTTATACGATGGTCGCTATTTTTACATCCGGTAGAGTGGTTGATACAATTCATACAACACAAATAAAGCTGACACTTATGATTATTACTTCCGAAGGAGCGGAAATGAAGAAAATTTTTCTCGACCGCCTCCATCGCGGTGTTACGATGATGGAAGGGGAGGGAGCTTTTACAGGGGAAAAAAGAAAAATTTTAATGACGGTCATTACACGTTATGAATTATCAGAAGTCAAAGCTCTTATTCGCAAAACCGATCCACATGCTTTTGTAAATATAACAAAAACAACAGAAGTAATCGGTTCGTTTCACCGTGTTTAAAAGCTCCGTTACATGATCATAATAGACGTTAAAAAATGTCTTGCGGGGGGTGAACTTATTTTTCTTCTGCCGAAAAAAGAACATCTGTTACGACCCGGCTATCCGGTTTGTTAATTCTTCATACCATTCCCTTGTTTGTGCGGCCGTTTTTGCATTGATAAAAATAGTCTTGTCCGGTAATTTAATACATAGATAAGGAGAAACATTTTTATGTAAAAATAATAGACTGCTGCCGTAACCATCTACAGAGAAATAACCCTTTGCAATTGTTGCTACGGCAAAGGCGTTTTCTTTACGGGATACGTTGGGCATTTCATCGAGCAATTTTATCTTCTGGACATCTTGAAGAGGCCACTCATCACCATAAAAACCTGTTACTTCAAATTGATTGTCTGTAATAAGAAGATCATAATCTTTTGTTCCCAGAAAATAAAGCACGCTCACAAAACTGTTAACGAGAATAAATAAACTGGTGCTAATCATGAAACTCCGTTTTCTTTTGCTTTTGATTTCAAACTTCGACAAATAAATCATTCCGCCAAGAAGAAAGATAAGCATAAAGCCAAACTGTATTTCTAATGTATAGCTGAACGATGTAAAGGACATAGGGAGAAGCAGCAGCATACCAGCAGCTGTTGCGATCAGTAAGGCTCCAGTTTTTTGCGGCAGGCCAAGATCGATAAGCTGCTGCTGCTCTTCCAAGGGGCGATTGGAAAATCCGGAAATAAGCCCGTATGCTTTTTTTATACGAATGACCAATCCCAGCACAAGAAAACTCAAAGCTATTAATAATTGAATCATCACAAAAATAAACATAGCTACCCCCGCTTTGCTGTCTATTGAACCTTACGAAGAAGTCGCAAGATTTTTAAGTCAGAACCTGTTTTTAAAAAGGAGTTCACTATATTATACGAATTTTAATAGAAAATCGTTTCACAAGATAATGAACTTTTATAAAATCGCCTTTTATAAAAGAGGGTTAAAACATGACAGTTGCAGGATTGCCAACAATGTATAAAATGATTAAGCTATTGATAATAGAATATAAATGCAAAGGCTTTCAAAAAAATCAATCTTCCTGAGTGAACTTTTTTAGCAGGGGGATCAGGCGGAGACTCTGCTCCACCTGAATGGGAAAATCCCACCTGTACTACGTTTAGAGATGAAGGTCTTAAAAATATTGGGAGTGGGAAACATGCATGAATATCAACTTACAACCCGTTTTAGTGAAACAGATGCGCTTGGACATATTAACAACACGAGTTATTTCATTTACTTAGAGGATGCCCGTATTGGGTGCCTCGGTTCTTTAGGGTATCAGCTAAATTCAAGTAATTGGCATTATGTTGTGGCTTCGGTCAAATGTGATTTTACTCAACAGGCATATTTTAACGAAAATCTGACGATTCAATCTTATGTTTCGAACATCGGTACAAAAAGCTTTCAGCTGGAACACGACATCATTCGCAGCGAAACAAAGCAGCTGATTGCAAAGGGCTCTGCCGTGGTCGTTTATTTCAACTTTGAAACACAACAAAGTGAAGAGCTTCCGAAACTGCTTAGGAAACGACTGGAGACATTACTAAAATGATAGAAATAGGATTCTTTCCAACTTTGAAAGGATCCTATTTTATAACAATAAAAAATGTTTAACCAATAAAATTTTCAGAAAAAGTAGAGCAGGGCTTTGAAAAAGTTGATCTGGTTTACTAAATCTCCGAAACGATTTTCACATCTATCAATTCAAAGCTTGTGATTAATTCTCCGTAAACATTTCCGCATCAACCAGTTCAAAGCCTGAGACTAAATCTCCGAAACGATTTCTGCATCCACCAGTTCAAAGCTTGTGACATCGACGATCCCGCGATTTGATATTCTTGCCTCCGGAATAACGGGAAGGGCGATTAACGAAAATGTCATAAATGGAGCGTTAATCGGGCAGCCAAGCTGCTTCCATGCCTTCTCGAGCTGTGTTACTTCTTTTACAACGACAGAGAGCGGCTGATCGGACATTAAACCGGCAATTGGCATTTTGACGTGGGCAAGTACGCGGCCGTTTTCCACGACACACATTCCGCCGCCGGATTGGGCAAGTGTGTTTGCCGCCAGTGCCATATCGTTGCGGTCTGCTCCCATCACAAGTAAATTGTGGCTGTCATGGGCAACGGTTGATGCGACAGCTCCGCTTTTTAATTGAAAGCCGTGGGCAAAGCCGAGTGAAATCTGTCCGGAGCGGTGATGGCGGTCGATACAAGCTAATAAAAGAATATCGTTTTCTATATCCGGCTGAATGAAACCGTCGACAACGTCCAATGTAGCTGTCATTTTTTCCGTTCTTGCACTGTTTTCAATAATGTTAATCACATTTACATCCGTTTTCGCATGGAACTGCTTGCTTCTTAACAAGAAATCAAGGGGAGACAGCGGTTGTTTTATTTGCACAGAATTTTTAATATGATCCGGGTATTGGAAGATCGGGAAATCAAACACGAGCTTGCCGTCCTGTTTGATGATATTGCCGTCGGCAATAACGGTAGAAGGAATCATTTCCGACAGATCATCAATCAGTAAAATATCGGCGTATTTGCCGATCGAAAGGCTTCCTAAATCATTGGCAAGGTTAAAATAGCGTGCCGTATTAATGGTTGCCATTTGAATTGCCGTAACAGGATCGACACCTTCTTCTACGGCACGGCGGACGACGTGATTTAAGTGTCCTTTTTCGACAAGCGTTTGCGGATAGACATCATCCGTGACAAGCAGGATTTGCTCCGTACGGACATGATCCTTTGTGACAATTTTGATGACTTCTTTTACATCCTGCCATGCGGAGCCTTCGCGAATCATCACATACATGCCGAGGCGCAGTTTTTCCAATCCCTGCTCACGTGTCACCGTCTCGTGACAAGATGTGACGCCGGAAGCAAGATATGCCTGCAGCATTCGCTTACTTCCTTCCGGAAAGTGCCCGGTAACGGTTTTGTTTGCTTTCATTGTTTCCGTAATTTCCCCTCTCATTTTGGCATCGCCGTATACAACACCGGGGAAATTCATCACTTCTCCTAAGCCAATCACATTTTCCCATGTTAATCCTTCTTTAATATCTTCTACCCCTAATGATGTACCTGCATCTTCGAGATCGGTTGTCGCCGGAACACAGGAAGGAAAAGTGGTAAGAACCTTTAACGGCAATTGCTGTCCTTCCTCATGCATCAGCCGGATGCCTTCTGTACCAAAAACATTGGCAATTTCGTGCGGGTCCATAAAGATACTTGTTGTCCCCACTGCCAAAGCCGCCTTGGAAAACTCTGTTACAGACAGCATCGTACTCTCGACATGCATATGACCGTCCATAAAACCGGGTGTAAGATATTTTCCATCGGCTTCGATCACTTTTGTGTTTTCGCCAATCGTGTAGGCCACATCTCCAATAGCGGCAATCCGCCCTTCTTTTATGGCGATGCTTTGATTTTTCAATTTTTCTCCGGTGATGACATTTATGAGACAGCCGTTTTGAATGACAAGATCTGCCGCCTCTTCCCCCAACGCCGTTTTTGCTAATGAACGGCTGACCTCATGCCATTGTTTTCGGTTTGTTTTCATGTTAACCAGCTCCTTTTAAAATAGCTTTGGAAGTTTCACTTTATATAAAAAAAGTCTGCGATGCAGAATCATCCAGACTGGGCTACACATATTCCAATATGTTGTAGGGCAGTAATTTCTTTATTAAAAATAATGAAACCACAACTTTTCAATCGAGTCAATATTTTTGAAAAAACCGCTTTTACCTGTTAAACCTAATTTTTTCAATATCGAGTAATTTCTGGTGTGAAAAAAGGAGACGCTGCAAGTTACTGTGAAATAAGTAAATGTAAGAATCATTAGCAAAATTAATATGACACGGCACCCTCTGCGCGTGGCACACGAATACAAAAAAATACTGTGTAAGATAATTTGACAAAATAGTGAAAAATTTGTGTAAAATATATAAAAACTATTTAGGTATTCATTGATTTTAACCAATGACAAGAAGGATAAAGTCAATTAATCTAATTACAAGTTATAAAAGCTAACAAAAGAAGTCAAGATTTCGTATATGAAGGGAAATATGAATAAAATTCTGAATCTTTAAACAAAAATATGAAAAAGAGGAGGTGCACAAATGTCGTCCGCAAGAAATGAAGTAGTTTCCTTTCAACGGGTTAGCAAAATGTATAATACCGGAACCGTTGCTTTGCAGGATTTCCAATTATCTGTACAGAATGGGGAATTTATCAGTTTCCTTGGTCCGTCCGGTTGCGGAAAATCAACCGCTTTACGAATGGTTGCCGGTCTAGGGGAGGCGACAACCGGGACAGTTAGTGTGTTTGGCCAATCACCAAAAGAAATGATCCGCAAGTCTAATGATATTGCCTTTGTTTTTCAAGATGCAAATCTTTTACCGTGGCGGACGGTACTGGATAATGTGATTTTGCCGCTGGAATTGAGGGGAGCGGCTTCCGCACCACGGAAAAAAGCAGCACAGCAAGTATTAGAAATGGTCGGTTTAAAAGATTACTTGAAGGCATATCCCCGTCAGCTATCAGGCGGGATGAAAATGCGGGTATCGATTGCAAGGGCACTGGCAGCGAAGCCGAAGTTGCTTTTAATGGATGAACCTTTCGCGGCACTTGATGAAATGACAAGAGAAACACTGCAAATCGAGCTATTGGAAATATGGAAAAAGGAAAAAATGACAATTCTTTTTGTGACCCATAATGTGTATGAAGCTGTTTTTTTATCCTCCAAAATTGCCGTTATGTCTGCACGCCCCGGAAGACTGGCAACATTACTGGAGATCGGCTTGCCATATCCCCGGTCAGCAAAGCTGCGGACCGAAAAAAGCTATACCGATTATGTGGAAAAAGCTTCACAATCTCTTGAAAAAACTTCAGATAGAAAGGAGACAGGGTGATGCCGATGTCAACTGCCCAGGAGCTTGCGGTTCAGACAAAAGCCCAAAAGAAAAAGAAAGACAAGCAATTTGTTGTTTTTAAAAAGTATTATCTCGGCTCGATCATTGCGCTGATTATCTTTTTATCTCTGTGGCAACTGATTCCGTTCATTCTCGGGGTTGAACATTATATTTTGCCAAAACCGACAGATGTGTTAGAAGCCGCGATTAAAGATTGGCAGCTTCTCTGGCCGGCTGTACAAATAACAATTATCGAATCTGCAGCAGGTTTTTTTCTAAGTGCGGTGATTGGCATTACTTTTTCACTTGTGCTGGCAAGCTCGAAAATATTGGAACGCAGTATCTACCCGTATGCGATTATTTTGCAGACAATTCCGGTTGTAGCCGTTGCCCCCATCATCGTGATCTGGTTTGGTGCCGGCTTCAATGCGATTGTTATCATCTCCTTTATTGTTGCGTTTTTTCCCGTCATTTCGAATACGCTCATGGGTCTAAATTCCGTTGATAAAAATATGGATGAGCTTTTTACGCTATATAATGCCTCCAAATGGAAAAGAATGTGGAAATTGCGCGTACCATCCGCATTACCATATATGATGGCGGGGTTAAAAATATCCTGTACACTTTCCATCGTCGGCGCAATTGTCGGGGAATACGTTGCCGGAATCGGCGGCGGTAAAGGAGGACTTGGCTATGCGATCACAGTCGCAGCCATCCAGGTAAAAACAGCTTATTTATTTGCCTGCGGTATTGCCGCGGCGTTGTTGGGCATCATTTTTTACCTGCTTGTCAGCCTAATTTCCCATCTAATGCTGCGGACATGGCATGATTCCGCGGTAAAGATGGACCGGTAAAAAGAAGACTAGATTGGACATCCCGATTCAAAGTTTTCCCAGTGCTGTTTTCAGAACGATTAAGAAAAAGAATTATGATGAGGGGGTTACATATGCGAAAATTTTATAAGTTTTTTACTGTGATCATAATGGCACTGCTTTTAGCAGCATGCAATCAGGAGGAAACAGGCGGTTCGGGAAAGGAATCCTCAGAGAATTCGGCAGAATCGGTAAAGCTGGTGCTGAACTGGTTTCCAAAAAGCCAGCACGGCGGTGTTTATGCAGCACAGGAACAGGGCATTTTTACAAACAACGGTCTTGATGTAACGATTGAGCCGGGAGGACCGCAAGTATCTGCGATCCAAATTGTTTCCTCGGGCAGTGCTGATTTTGGTCTTGTTCATGCGGATCAAATGGTAATCGCAAAAAACCAGGGAATTGATTTAGTGGCGGTGGCGGCGGCAATGCAAGGCAGCCCTCAGGCATTTATGTTTCATAAAGACGCAGGTATTAACAGTATTGATGATTTAAACGGGAGAAATGTATTTATTCAGCCGGGTATTACTTATTGGGACTATATAAAAAGCAAATACGATGTCGGCAATGTTAAAGAGATGACTTACACGGGCGAGCATACGAATTTTATCGCGGATAAAGAGTCGGTGATTCAATCGTTTGTCACTTCGGAACCGTTCGCCATGCAGGAGCAGGAGATCGACGTCGAAACGCTGTTAGTCTCGGAATCCGGATATGATCCGTACAATATTGTTCTATTTGTCACGAAAGACTATTTAGAAAAGAATCGTGAGACGGTACAAAAAATGGTCTCGTCCTTTGTAGAAGGCTGGAATTATTTCAAAGACTCCCCTGATGGTATCAACCAGGTGATCAGTGAACTTAATCCGGACATGTCGCTGGAAGCATTTGCGTTTGAAACAGAGGAGCAAAAGGAATTTATTTTCGGCGGAGATGCCGCAGAGCATGGTGTCGGCTATATGACAGAAGAACGTTGGGAGACACTAAAGGATCAGTTGTTGGAACTGGGTTTATTAGAAGAAGATTTTGATGTGAACGAAATCTTTACCACCGAGTTTCTGCCGCACTAAGGCTGGTGTGGTATGATATTGCAGCCGCTATTTTAAAACGATTGATTTTTTGTAAAAGATCTTAATGCATCTTTCATTAAGGTCTTTTCTTCCTATTCGGGAAATTAAACTAAAAAATTGCTGTTAAATAATCTTACAAATAAATAGAAAGATAGGTTCCTTTTTTAGTAAAATAATTTTTACTACAAAAAAATCCACTAACTTTTCAACTGTCAATAAGCCAGCTATCGTTAAAAAATGCATCTTAAAATTCTGTTATTTGTATTCCTGTAATGTTAAAAAAGCGAGCAATTAAAGACTATCATGCCGAAAATGGAGGGGAGATTTGCAATGGAGGATATGCATCAAATTCTTGCCGCTATTTGTTCGGGGACAAAGGGTGTAATGGCAACTATCGTCCATGTTGAAGGCTCCGCTTATAAAAAAGAAGGTGCTGCGATGCTTTTTACGGAGGAAGGCGGGCGTATCGGAATGTTAAGTGCGGGCTGTCTTGAAGAAGATTTGCAGGCAAGAATCCGGGAAAATCCCCGTAAAACAGGCGCGGAGCTGATCGAATTTGATATGCGGAGCAGCGACGATTTTTCCTGGGGGGCGGGCTCAGGCTGCAATGGGAAAATATCTGTGCTGATTGAAGAAATAGATGAACAATACCACTGCGACTTAATGAAGCTGCAACAGAAAATAAAGCAGGGAGAAGCTGTGCTAATGGTAAAGAAAATTGGCTGTAAAGCGGCGCATCCGCAGTATTTGTTTATAAGTGAAAATAACGAAATATTCGGGAAATGGGATCAGAAGATACTTGAGATCGTAAGTGTGTGGCAAGATGACCAGGAGCAGTTTCATAAGCGGATGATAATTGATAAAGCAAACCGCTACTATCTGCACGTAATCCGGGCAAAGCCGCGCTTTATTGTTTTCGGAGCAGGAGCTGATGCACGCCCGCTTGTTGAATTAGCGGCAATGTCCGGTTTTTCCGTAACCGTTGCCGATTGGCGTCCTGCATTTTGCACGAAGGAACATTTTCCTAATGCAGACAACTTATTAACCGGCTTTCCGGCGGAGTTAATTCGGCAGCTGCATTTGACAAGTGACGATTATGTCATGGTTATGACCCATCAGTTTGAAAAAGATGACGAAATTGTTGCCCGGCTTTTTGATCAAGAATTGCTTTATTTTGGCATCCTCGGCACGAAAAACAGAACCATGCGCTTATTAGGAATGCAATCAGTGCCGGAGACAATTACTTCACCGGCCGGATTAGCAATAGGCGCAAGCGGTGCTGAAGAAATTGCCGTCAGCATTGTTGCGCAATTGATCCAAATCAGGAACAGACAGCAGGTACGAGTATGAAGAAAGCGGAGCGGATTGATGTGTACAAAAGGACAAAAGTGGAACAGACAACGGGTGCGTGTATAAGGAAAAAGATCATCGGTATTTTCCTTGCGGCCGGATCAAGCAAACGAATGGGCAGTAATAAGCTGGAATTGTCTTTTCGCGGGACTACGATCGGCACAATATCATTGGAAAATGCACTGGAGTCAACGTTAGATTATATCGTGGTTGTTATCCGGCAAGGTGACACCTTGAAATGGCTTGATTCAGCAAGACTACAACATACACATTGGTCCTGCGTCGTTTGCGAAGAGGCAGAGAGAGGGCAGTCGCAATCATTCATTACCGGGATTACGGAAGCAGAAAGGCTCAACGCCGATGGGGCAGTCATTCTTCTTGCTGACCAGCCGCTTATCGAAAAACAAATAATCGAAGCGCTGGTGGAGGCTTTTTATCATAATGACGAGCTTGATTTTGTCGCTTCCAGCTGCCAAGGAAGTATGCAACCTCCGCTCCTTTTTGCGAAACAAATGTTTCCACAAGTAAAACAGGTAACTGGTGATAGCGGCGCGCGAAACCTGATAAGAGCGAATTCTTCTTATAATGGAAAAATGATTGAATACGAAGATGGGAGCTGCTTTTATGATGTGGATACAAAGGAAGACTATAAATGGATAAGGTCGGTGCACTAAGGGATACTGTTGTCTGGCAGCCGCAGGATGTGGCGGAGGCATGGGAGATCAAGCTGCATTATGGAGAAAAAGCTGCCTATATTGCCGGAGGAACGGTGATACAGATGCAAAGGGAGCAGGGTATTGCGCTCCCGGAACATCTTATTAGTTTGGAAAAAATCGCAGCCATGCACGGAATATCTGGAAACGGAGACGGCTCGGTAACCATCGGCGCTTTAACTCATTTAGCTGATTGCAGCACCCACACGCTCTTGAAAGAAAATGCAGAAATGCTTACAGTTGCCGCTGCCCAAATTGCTTCCCCAGCTGTCCGTAACCAGGCGACCATCGGCGGCAATATTGCGTACAGGACAGGGGATGCGATTCCGGCACTGCTTACCATCGATGCTGAAGTGACAATTTTTTCAGAAAAAGGAATCGTAGCAACCAAACTTAACGATTACATTCCGCATAAAGACGGGCTGATTATTTCGCTGACAGTGCCGAAGGAAGCAACGACCGGCAACCAATTAAAGGTATTTAGAAAAATCGGCCGCAGGGAAGCATTTATCCCGTCACTTGTTACGATTGCTGTTTCCTGCCGCTCCCTGGATGGAAAAGTGGCGGAAGACGTGCGGATTGCCGCAGGAGGAGGAACTACACTGCCGATTAGATTGCGGGAATGCGAGCAACTTTTACGAGAAAGAAAACCGGCAGAACAGTGCTTAGAAGAGTTGCACGAAAAAATTATCAAAGAATTTCAGCCGGCTGGTGACATGTTTGCATCTGCAGATTATCGCAGCCGCGTTGCCGCAAATCTCATCGTTGCGGAATTAGAAGATTTTTTTATTACTAAGTCGACAGGTTGAAAGCTTGCCAACATTCCGAATGCCGAGAAGCGCGAAATACTAAGACTGGCCCATAAAATCTGAAAAAGAGGACATAAACTCAGAGAATGAGGACAAAACTCCTGAAAATAGGGACAAAAATTCGGAGAATGAGGACATAAACCGGAGAAATGAGGACAATAATTCGGAGAATGAGGACATAAACCGGAGAAATGAGGACAAAACTGAAATTTAATCCGAAAAAAATTCTACTATTCTCTATTCTGAGAACTGGAAACTAGGTCTGACTCATAAAATCTTAAGAAGAGGACATAAACTCAGAGAATGAGGACAAAACACCTGAAATAGGGACAAAAATTCGGAGAATAAGGACAAAAACCGGAGAAATGAGGACAAAACTGAAATTCAATCCGAAAAAAATCCTACTATTCTATATTCTGAGAACTGGAAACTAGGTCTGGCACATAAAATCTTAAGAAGAGGACATAAACTCAGAGAATGAGGACAAAACTCCTGAAAATAGGGACATAAATTCAGAGAATGAGGCCAAAAACCGCAAAAAAAAGGGCAAAAATGAATTTTATGCAGTTTTCTGTATTTAGAGAAGTAGAAAAAGTATCGGGGAGTTCAAAATTAGTAACTGAGTGCATAATCGGGACGGGAGGAGCGATGAGATGTACGGCGACAAACAAAGAACAAGAAGAGATGGTCCGGCAAAAGTAAGCGGGCGGCTAAAATATTTAACGGATCTGACATTTGCAAATATGCTTTATGGAAAAATTCTTCGCAGTGCCCATCCGCATGCAAAGATTCGCTCTATTCATACGGAAAAAGCAGAAAAGCTTACCGGAGTCAGGGCGGTGATAACCCATAAGGATGTGCCCGGTTTAAACAGCTTTGGACTGATTACACCTGATCAGCCGGTTTTTTGCAATGATGTTATCAGATATGTCGGAGACGCGGTTGCGGCGGTTGCCGCAGATACCGCAGCTGTCGCGGAACAGGCTCTTGCATTGATAGAGGTAGACTATCAGCCGCTTCCGGTGGTTGATTCTCCGGAAAAAGCTCTTACCCCGGACACACCGGCATTACATCCCGGTGGAAATGTAATGCATCGGGCAGGGCATCAGCACGGAAGCGTTATTGTGGGATTTAACGCTGCCACAGTTATCATTGAAGAAGTGTATGAAGTTCCCCGGCAAATGCATACGTATATGGAAACAGAAGGAGGCGTGATTGCCCCGGAAAAAGACGGCGGAATAACCGTATATGTCGGGACACAACACGGCTATAAGGATCGCTTTCAACTGGCGCGGATTCTGAATATTCCGGAAGAAAAAATCCGCATTATTTCCAGTCCGATCGGCGGTTCATTTGGCGGGAAGGATGAATTAAATATTCAACCGTACGGGGCAATATTAGCGTTGAAAACCGGACGTCCGGTAAAAATCCATCAAACGAGGCGGGAGTCGATTCTTTCCGGATTAAAACGGCATCCGATGCGGATTGAAATGAAAACAGCTGCAAGGAAAGACGGAAAACTGCTGGCACATGAAGTAAAAATTATTGCCGATACAGGTGCTTATTCGACGCTCGGTCCCGCAGTTCTGGATTTTGCCGTTGAACACGCCACTGGCCCGTATAGGATTCCCAATGTAGCAGTCGAAGGAATTTCTGTCTTTACGAATAACGGTGTTGCCGGCGAGTTCCGCGGTTTTGGCGGAAATCAAGTAACGTTTGCTTTAGAAGGGCAGCTGGACCGGCTGGCGGAAAGATTACATTTAGATCCGCTTGAACTGCGGCGGAGAAATTTGCGAAAGGAGGAAGATCCAGGTTCTCTCGGTCAGCGGATTGCAAAAACAAACGGAGCAGAGGATGTATTAAACGCAGTATCGGGACCGTATGAGCAAAAGAAAAAAGAAGTAATCATATACAATCATCAGCATAAATGGAAGAAACGCGGTGCCGGCATTGCCATCACGATGCACGGCGGAGGACTCGGATACGGCCGCCTTGATCCTGCCGGCGGAAGGCTGAGTTTCACATGTGCTGGAAATATCGAAGTTGCTTTCAGCTTTGAAGAATTTGGCCAGGGCATTTTAGCCGTCATCGAAACGATTGTTGTTGCCGAACTTGGTTGTTCTGCGGACGATTTAACAATTGTCATCGGAGATACGGCAAAAGCGCCTCATAGTGGTTCAACAACTGCATCCCGGGGCACAAGCATGGTTTGGACGGCAATCCGGAAGATGAAAGATGAATTTCTGCTTCGGCTCCTTGCAAAAGCATCCGTAATCACTGGCTTGCCAGTTAAAGCATTAAGGCTTGGAAGAGGGGGAATCTTTTCTGCAGAGGAAGCTTCGCCTGTAATCACCTACCAGGAATTAGCTTCTTCTTTTGAGGCAGAGCATCCATCTGATTGGGATGAGAAGCAATATCCTGTTACCATCACAACAAGCTTCGATTTTCCGACAACACCGGACAAAATTGATTCCGGTCATTTTCTGTTCTCTTTTTCGGCAGTTCTAGCGGAAGTGGAGGTTGATCTTTTAACAGGCAAAGTCAGAATAGCAGATTTACAGCAATACGTTGCTGCCGGACCGGTCGTTAATAAAATCGGCTATCTTGGTCAAATAGAGGGCGGAGGAGTGATGGCGTTAGGCTATACACTTATGGAAGAGGCAAAAATCGTCGGCGGCAAATATGTCACGGAAAATCTCGATACTTATTTGATACCAGGCATAAACGATGTTCCTTTTCCTCTTTATGTAGAACCGATTGAAGCGTTATCTGAAGGGGATCTATATGGTCCGCGGGGAGTCGGGGAAATCGGCACAGTTGCGGTTGCGCCGGCAATTACGAAGGCGATCCATGATGCAACCGGGCATTGGCTGTGCCGTTTGCCGGCAGCTGCAGAAGAAATTTTACAGGCCGGGCAAAAGAGGAGGAAAACAAATGGCGGAAGGCAAAGCAGTAGAAACAGTTAGCCGCGCAAATTGGATCGATCTTTCTTTTGAATTAAATGGGAAACTAACAGAGTGTAAAGTAAGCCCCGTGCAACGGTTCGTCGATCTCTTGCGTGACGATTTGCAGCTGACGGGGACAAAAATTGCCTGCGGCATCGGCAGATGCGGAGCTTGTTCGGTAATGATGAACGGCCGGCTTGTCAATGCCTGTTTGCTAATGGCGTATCAGGTGCAGGGAGCTTCCGTTACAACAATTGAAGGAATCGGAACAGATGCGGAGCTTGACCCGGTTCAACAAGCTTTTTTGCAAACAGGGGGATTTCAATGCGGCTACTGTACACCGGGAATGATAATCGCGGTTAAGGCTTTACTGGAAGAGTGCCCGCATCCGGAAGAAGCGGAAATGAAGGAAGCACTGGCCGGAAACCTGTGCCGCTGCACCGGTTACAGCGGGATTATCAGAGCCGTGCAGAAAGTAAGTGTAAAAAGATAGTTTAAAAACGGACAGTCGGATCCGTCGATTAAAACGGAGCAAAGTTGCGGAGTGTCACGGTTGTTTGTGAAATATAAACATCCTTCCTAATTACTCCCGTCCTTTCAGCAATATCTACAGGGAGATTTAACTGGCTGCATCTGTGGGAAGAGAGATTCCTTGTAATAGTATGAAAAGCTGCAACTTCAAAAAAGGAAAAGGAGCGGTAAAATGAGCGATCCATATCAAGCATTTATGTCACAAGAGGTTACAAACGAGCCTTCTAAGGAGGGAAACTTATCCCCGCTTACTTTTGCCGTAAAGGATGTTTTTGCAGTTTCCGGTTTTACAAACAGTGCCGGAAATCCCGATTGGCTGAGAACGCATCTGCCGGCGAAAGAGCATGCACCTGTCCTTCGGCTGTTGGCAGCGGAAGGAGCGCGCTTAATCGGAATGACGCATACAGATGAGTTAATGTACAGCCTCAACGGTGAAAATGCCCATTATGGAACGCCGCTTAATCCGAAAGCACCTGATCGTATTCCCGGTGGCTCTTCAAGCGGCTCAGCAGTTGCCGTTGCCGGAGAACTTTGCGATTTTGCCCTCGGAACGGATACCGGCGGTTCCGTGCGGATTCCTTCTTCCTACTGCGGGATATTTGGTTTTCGTCCGACGTATGGCGCCGTCGATATAAGCGGGGTGATTCCGTTGGCAAAAAGCTTTGATACGGTAGGGTGGATGGCACGGGATCCGGAGGTATTGCAAAAGGTTGGCAATGTACTCTTAAAAGAACTAGCGAAGGACGGGGCTGCTTTTGAACAATTGTATATGGGCGAGGAAGCATGGAATCTGCTGGATGATTCGGTGATAGAAGACCTCTTTCAGCAAAGACCTTTTTTAAAAAAAATAACTTCCGTTTCTTTTTCAAAAGAAGGGCTGGAACAATGGGCAAATACATTTCGAATTATTCAAGGCAAGGAAATATGGGAGGAGCACGGCGAGTGGATTCGGACGGAGAATCCCTATTTTGGACCGGGAATTAAGGAACGCTTTGCATGGGCAAGCACATTAAAAAGGGAGGAGAACAGCGGATTTTTAACAGTTCGGAAGCACATTCGAAAAACGCTGTCCGGGCTGCTCAGTACAAACAGCCTGCTGATTATTCCAACAGCTCCGGGAGCGGCACCGCTGAAAAATTTACCGGCAGGGCAATTGGAAGAAACGCGCGCAAAAACGATGCAGCTTACCTGTATTGCCGGATTAAGCGGCTTCCCGCAAATTACGCTGCCATTGTTTGAGATCGACGGGAAACCGCTTGGACTCTCGTTCATCGCCGGACGCCATCAGGACAAGCGCCTCTTGGATTTTGCGGTTGATTTTGTTAGAAATGGAGCGGCGTTGGGGTTTAATTAAATAGCAATTCCATTATCGTTTTGATTTTATTCATGAGAAGAAATGAAAGAAAAAGTTCTCGAGGAGAGGGTGCAAAATTCCCTCTAAAACTCAGTTTATTTTTGCGTTAAACAACTTAAAACTTCCTATAAGCATAATCGATTTTAAAGGAGAAATAAACCTGTTCACAGCAATTAGGCATTTTCACCCGGCTTTAGCCACTCTCCCCGAAATGTTCCTGCCGTCAACATTCCTTCTTGATAAACTTTATGCCCGCGATTGAAAGTATAGCGAACCTTGCAAGGGAAAACGTGATGTGTGTAGAGACTTTTCTTATGCTTTGCGAAAAAATTCGCTTCCGTCACGGTATGCGTCTCCTTTGTGGAAACAATTGTGAGATCAGCATCAAAACCAATAGCAATTTTTCCTTTTCTGTTTGCGAGGCCAAATCGTTTTGCAGGAGCGCTTGCCGTTAATCGGGCGATTTTTTCAAAGGGGATCCCGTGTTTTAAAGAAATCTCAATCATGGAAAGCAGGGTAAATTGCCCGCCGTTAATTCCTCCCCACACTTCAAATAAATTATTGGAAGTCTTCATTGCGTACGGGCAAGGGGAATGGTCGGATGTAATCATATCAAAGGCGTCTTCTTTTAAAAGGCGGATCAGCTTTTCCTGCTCCGCTTTTTCGCGCAACGGTGGGGCGCATTTCGCCAAAGCCTGTTTGGCGCGCAGATCATCATGGGAAAAGAGCAGGTAATGCGGGCAAGTTTCTAACGTTACATCTTGCCCTTGTTGTTTCACTGCGAGAATTTTTTCAACTGCTAAGGCGCTGCTAATATGCACGAAATGAAGCGGGCACCCTGTCAGCTTTGCAAAGGATATTGCGCGTTCAACAGCTTCTGCTTCGGCAATTACCGGGCGTGACGCAGCGTAATCGTCCGCACTAAATTGCTGCTTTTTCAGCTTTTGTGCCGTTAAAAATTCAATCAACGGATTGCTTTCTGCATGAAGGGCTAAAATTCTTCCCGCCCGGGCAATCTCATGCATGCCGGCTACTAAAGTGCGGTCATCGCAAGCAGCAAACTCTTCATTGCCGGATGTGGACATAAATGCTTTGAAGGCAACGACGCCGGAATCGGCAAGTGACGCAAGCCGGTCAATGTTTCCTGGAACAAGCCCGCCCCAGAGACCAAAATCGACTGCGGATTTTTCCGCGGCAATCACCGCTTTTTGCAACAGGGCTTCTTTTGTCACAGTGGAAGGGATCCCGTTTAGCGGCATATCGAAAAAAGCTGTGCAGCCGCCGGCAGCCATCATAAATGAACCAGTCGCAAATCCTTCCCAATTCTCTCTGCCGGGCTCATTAAAGTGCACATGGGCATCGATGACACCGGGAAATAAATAATCACCGCCGGCATCAATAACAGCAGCTGCACCAGGCTCTATTTGTGCTGCGATGACGGAGATTTTTCCATTTTTAATAGCAATATCAGCTTTTATTGTTTTTTCCGGCAGAATGACAAGACCGTTTTTAATGACAACATCGTACATGCTTTTCTCTCCTTTCCCGGCTGATTATGTGATAGAAGTATGTTTATAAGCTTGACCTTTCCGGAAATCAGGAAACGGCAGCTTTTGTTGTTAAATAGCGATCTAAAGCTGCCTGTACGCCTTTTCCGGCTGCGATCTTTGCCCCGTGTCGAAGGAGAACAGCTTCTAAGGCACCTAACAAAAACAAAATATTTTCCTTGCGGCAGCTGTAGCCCATTGTGCCAATGCGCCAAATTTTCCCTTGCAGCGGGCCAAACGAGCTTGCAATTTCAATGCCGAACTCCGTAAGCAGCATTGCACGCACAGAATCGGAGTCGACACCCTCCGGTATTTGTACACATGTTACCGTTGGCAGCTTGCAGGCACGGTTGCCGAAAAGGGATAAACCCATTGCTTCCAATCCGGCAATGAGGGCTTGTTCATGAAATTGATGGCGGAGAAAGCGATTTTCCAAACCTTCTTCCAAAACAAGCCGCGCCCCTTCCCGGAGAGCATATAGCATCGAAGTAGCTTCAGTATGATGATTTAAGCGGCGCGGACTCCAATAATCCTGCAGCATATTAAGATCAAAATAATTACTTTTCACGACCGGATTTTTTAAATGCATCTCCCGCAGTCGGTCCGCTTCTGTCGCAATCCCGCGTTCGACTTTTTTCCGCCTGGCAATTACTTGTTCAACACGTTCGTTGTACGTAACCGGCGCCATTCCGGAAGGAACTGATAAACATTTTTGCGTGCCGCCAATGACACCATCCAGCAGCCACTCATCCACTTTGACGGGCGCGCCGCCAATGGAAGCAACGGCATCGACGATTAGCAGTGTACCGAGCTCGCGGCATACCGCTCCGATTTTATCTAACGGCTGCATGCAGCCGGTCGAAGTTTCTGCATGAACAAGCGCGACAATTTTTGGCGAGATTTTTTTCATTTCAGCAATGATTTCTGCTTGTTCGAAGACACTTCCCCACGGACATTCCATCGTATGAACCTCGGCTCCGTAACGCTCGCAGATTTCCATGAAGAGATGGCCAAAGCGGCCGAATACCGGAACCAGGACTTTATCTCCCGGTTCAATAATGCTGCACAGCATTGCTTCCAGTCCTGACCTTGAAGTACCGTCAACAGGGAAGGTCCATTTATTTTTCGTTTGAAAAATAGCACGAAGCATTTCCATTACTTCGTTCATGATTGTCGTAAAAGCGGGATCAAATTGTCCTAATATAGGAGTTGACATCGCTCTTAGGACACGAGGATCGACCTCCACCGGACCCGGTGTCATAATGGTACGAAGCGGGGTGTTTAATTCACGGTAAGTCAATGAAAAAGACCTCCTAAAATTTAATTATTTTTTTAAGCCTCAAAAACAAAGCGAAGGCGGTGCTATATAATCAGATAAGTATAGTTTCTGCTTGTTACTTATGCACTTTGTACAATCGGAATAAGTTATAAATCCTTTACCTGAATCTGTTTGTTACACTTAGTAATCTTGTAAAAAGCTCATAATTGTTAATAGGCCAAACGGTAAAGCAGCTCCGTCAGCATGGAAATTCCATTGTCTAAATCTTCTTTGCACGTATATTCTTCCGGAGAATGGCTGATGCCTTTTTCACTTGGAACAAACAGCAGCACCGTCGGGCAATAGCTACCAAAAACTTGTGCGTCATGACCGGCGCCGCTTATCATCGAATGAAAAGAAAGCCGCTTCTCTGCAGCAATTTTTTCACACAGTTTAATTAACTTTCGGTCCATTGCGACCGGGTGAATGTTCATCCAATTAGAAACTGTGAAAGAAATATTTTTTTCCTCGGAAACCGTATAAAAATAATGCAGCAATTCTTCGTAAAATTGATTGAGAACCGTTTCTTTGTAATGCCGTACGTCCATCGTAAACATCACATCTCCGGCAATCACGTTCGGCATATTCGGCTTCACATCGATTTTTCCGACTGTCGCAACAAGCTCCGGGTCGCATTCTTTGGCTTTCTTTTCAATATAAGAAATAAATAAAGCAGCACCAGCAAGGGCATCTTTTCGTAAATGCATCGGCGTCGTCCCCGCGTGGTTGCTTTCTCCGGAAATCGTAATGCTGTAGCGTCTCTGTCCAACAATGTGGCTGACAATTCCCAACGCTTTATTTTCGCTTTTCAAAATCATTCCTTGTTCGATATGGAGCTCGACAAAGCAATCAAGATCATCGCGCACAGGGGATTGCCCATTATCAGGGTTAAATCCTGCTTCCTGCATTGCATCCAGTAAAAGTATGCCGTTTGAATCTTTCAACGGGAGCCCGTCGGTTAATGTATATTTTCCGGTAATGCTTCCGGAGCCCCAAAAGGTTAGCGGAAACCGGCTTCCTTCTTCTTCGCATAAAGAAACGACTTCAATCGTTTTTTTCGGCCTGCCTTTTGTTTCATAGAGGGTTTTTGCAGCTAAAAGACTTGCTGTGATGCCATACAAGCCGTCATACAACCCTCCATTGGCTACGGTGTCAATATGTGATCCTGTTAAAATCGTTTTTGCCCCGGGATCGGTTCCGGGTATTTTGCCGAATAAATTGCCGACCCGGTCAAAGGACGCTGTAAAACCAAACAATTCCATTTGTTCTTTTATGGCAAGCTGTGCTTCTTTCCACGAACGGGAGTACAATAAGCGATGGACACCGCCGTTTTTTGATTGACCAAAGGAGGCAAGTTTTTTAATGAACGCTTCTACATTGATCGCCAATCCGAAAACCTCCCATCAGAGGATCTATTAGTCTATAAAAATAAGTCTATCAGCCCCGTTTTCGTTATTCATTGGCAAAATCGTAATAAATTTGCGCTATTTTTGTGCTAATTAACTAAAAACTTTAAAAATTATGATAAAATATTTATTAAAAAGTGAAATTCATCTCTACTGAACCTTAGTTGAACGAAACGATGATTGATTTCCTGTGGAAATGCCCGGTTTCGTGCGAAAGGTGCGTAAGTCTCGGCCGGCTTTTTGAGAGAAATGGATATTTTAATATTAAGTACAATTACTGCGATAAATCCACACCAAAAAAGAGGAGGGATAAGATGAGAGTGAATGAAGTGCTTCGGATTCCAGTATTGCAGGGAAGCCATGTTATTGGAGGAAGCGGGGGATTAACGAGGGAGATTTTTTCCGTCAATATGATGGATGCTCCAGATATTATTTACTTTCTAAAGCAAAATGAATTTCTTGTAACGACCGCTTACCACGTAAAAGATCAACCTCAATTACTGCTTGGCTTAGTAAAGGAAATGGCGAAAAAAGGCTGCGCTGCACTAGGGATAAAAACAAAACGTTTTTTACAGGAAATTCCTTATGAAGTGATTACTTTAGCGGATGAGCTCTCATTTCCGCTCATTGAACTTCCTATGGATAAATCGCTAGGGGATATTGTCAACAACACATTAAGCGCCATTCTTGATAAAAGGACAAGTGAATTGCAGCTTGCTATCGACTCGCACAAAAAGTTTACTGAACATATTATGAGTGGAAAAGGGACGGCAGCTTTATTAAAAAAGGTCGCAGAGCTGATTGATTTTCCGGTCGTTCTGTTAGACCCGTCCGGCAAATTGCTTGCTTCTTCCCATCCGCGTAATATCGTCCGTCCGGCAATAGAGAGTCTGCCGTATTTACCACATTCTTATAAAGAAGCGGGTCCGGTTTCCTTATCTGTATTAAAAAACAGACAGACATATGCGATCTTTCCATTTTTTACACACGAAAAAAGAGCCGGATTCCTCGTTGTGATCGGAGAAATTTTACCGAGCAATCATTCGGAAACACTGACGATCGAACAGGCAGCCAATGTAATTTCTTTTGAGTTAATGAAAGAAAACGCATTGCAGCAGCATTTTTTTCAAATCAAAAACGATTTCTTTTTTCACTTTGTCGAGGGAGCTTACGCTTCGGATAGTGAAGTAATCAGCAGGGCGGCGGAGTTTTCTCTACCAAATGAACAAATATATGTATGTGCAGCAGCACAACTTGATACGAATGAATATGCCGGAAGCTATACAAAATTACAGTTAGAAGCAGACGCAATATTCGATTTTGTCAAAGAAACATTGGAGCAAAAAGTAGTCAACGTTGATTTGTTTAAAAAAGGCGACTTGGCGATTTTGCTTTTTTCGTTACCCAATAATGCAGCAAGAGAGGCGGTCTTTCCGCTTGTTGACATGTTAAAAGAAGTCCAGGAGGGGATCCTCCGGCAATTTTATCGTTCTGTTTCTTTCGGTCTCAGCAATCGCGCCGCCAATTTTCTCTATGTAAAAAATGCATATAAAGAAGCACGTGATTCTTTACAAACAGGCCGCCTTTCCGGAAAAAAAGCATTCATCCAAAGCTACCGGACAAAGGACATGAAGGAGCTGCTCCGTACGGTTCCCAAGCAGGACTTACTTGATTTTTACCAGCACGTGCTAAATAAGCTTGCCCTTCCCGAGTATGATGAAGACCAGACCCTGCTAAATACGTTGTTTGTCTTTTTAGAATCACACTGCCAAATTTCCGAAACAGCAAAACGCCTCTATGTCCACCGTAATACGGTTGTTTACCGCCTGGAAAAATGCGAAGAGCTGCTAGGCAGGAACCTGGATGATCCGGAAACGACACTGCAGGTGCGGCTGGCCATGCAAATCAAGACAATGCTGCAGTTGTAGTATGTAAAATACAGTTTTATACAAAACGTTAAGATTATTTTAATCAATTGTTCAACTTGAATAATGACAATCTTCAGAATTATCCGTATGATTTTAAAAAATAGAAACTTTATTTTATGAAGGGAAAAATCAGGGACAAGCATTTTTTAGCAGGGATATGGAAGAGATAGTTCTTGGCTGAGCTTTATAAGAGATCGTCTGAAAAAAAGGGGGTTCGCCTTGTGAAATTAGCGGAGCTAAATCAATACAATAAGGCAGCTTTTATAAATGCATTGGGAGAAATTTTTGAGCATTCGTCCTGGATTGCGGAAAAAGCGGCAGCTTACCGTCCTTTTTCTTCCATAGAAGTGCTGCAGCAAACGATGATTGAAATCGTTCGTAACGCACCCGATGAAGACCAGCTGGCATTAATCCGAGCCCATCCGAATCTCGGCTACAAAATTGAAATGAGTCCGGATTCAACAAAAGAGCAGCAAGGTGCCGGGCTGCAAAGTTTAACAAAGGAAGAGTACGAAAACTTTCGCCTGCTCAATGAACAATATATGAACAAATTCGGATTTCCGTTTATTTTTGCCGTGAAGGGAAAAACAAAGGACGATATTTACGAGGCAATGACAAAAAGGGTAGTTAATACGTATAAGGAGGAGTTTGCAACAGCACTGGCGGAAATTTATAAAATCGCACGATTCCGTTTGCAAGATAAAGTGGAATACGAGCCGGAGTAGGCGAAAATTTTCTGGCGATCAAGAAAAATTGATTACGAAATAATTGTGTGGAAAAAAAAGCAAACGCAGAATAAAGAAAAAATGAAGAACGGAGTGATCAGATGTCGGGCTTAACAACACACGTATTAGATCTTGCACATGGCCGGCCCGCAGCACAAGTAAAAGTGGAGCTTTTCAGGGTGGAGAAAGGGAAACATACATGGCTGAAAGAAGCTTTTACCAACGAAGACGGCCGTTTAGATGAACCGCTTTTAACAACCGGAGAAATGCAAATCGGCGAATATGAACTTACTTTTCATGTTGGCGAATATTTTCGCGGGAAAACAACCATATTACCGGAACCGCAATTTTTATCAATTGTCCCTGTCCGTTTTGGCATCAGCAATAATAAGTCGCACTACCATGTGCCATTATTGATTTCACCGTGGGGTTATCAGGTGTACCGCGGCAGTTAAGCAAATTTTGCAGCCTGCAGACCGGAGGGAGCGGAATATTTATTCAAGTATTATTTCAAAAGTTAAGCTACCCTAAGTATCTTGTGTTGTATCTGCCAGGGGAGGTATTATCCTTAACGTCCGCATTTTGGCAGATAAATTTCGATAATGGGGACAGAAACCTAGCGGAAGAGGACATATGCTTCGAAAAAGAGGACAAAACCTGCAGGAATAGGGACATAAACTTCAATAATGAGGACAAAAACAGAAGGAAAAGCGGTAATACTTTAGAAATGAGAACATACCCTGTAAAAATAGGGACATAAACTTTGTAACAAAGACATAATCGCAGAAATGGGGGACAAAAAGAGGATGGAGACGGAAAAATGAGCCGGTGGAACCATGGAATAAAGAAATAAAGTGTACATATATGAGTTATAAAACGCTAGTTCGCAATTTTTTATTAATAATAGGAAAATTTTAAAATTACAGCCTCCTTATGTTTCTTTTTGCAATGGATACCCTAAGTGATATAAGGGGGCTGAATAATTTGAAAGTAAAATTAATCTTAACGATATTGGTTTTCTTTCCTTTATTTCTAGTAGTAACAAAGGTAAATGCAGAAGACGCGAGCCTGGAAGCCGCTTTTGTCCGCGACGGATATGTATGGACAAAAATAGACGGGCAAGAAGAACAAATTTCTGCCGCTACAGCGGACATTCCTTATGCACCACAATGGTCGCATGACGGCGAATGGCTGGTATATGTAAAAAGAATGAACGAAGCAGATGAGATTTGGGCGTATCAACTAAAAACAAAGCAACATATCAAGGTTTATCATAATGGAAGCAACCCGCAATGGTCACCGACAGAAAATAAACTCGCCTTTCAGGACAGGGGTGTTTTAAACATCTCCGATTTGCGATCTTTTCAAAATATTGCACTTGGTGTTGATGATTATATTTGGTATCCTAACGGAAAAGGGTTCATTGTCTCATCAAGCGCTTCTCTCCGTCCGGACGGATGGACAAATCCCGTCCTTTACAAAATCGATGATCTTTCCGGGTTGACAAAAGCAGAGAAGTTTTTTGTAATCCCAAAAGAGCTGTCTTTCGGAAATATCACGAATATGTCGATTTTTTCGAGTTACTTTGCTTTTTCACCAAACGAAAAATGGCTCTCTTTTATTGTCGGACCAACCGCATCCCTTTCCATGGACAGCAATCTTCTTTGTGTGATAGGTGCAGACGGAACAGGCTTTGAAGTGATAGCCGAAGTGATTACTCATGTCGATCCGCCGCAATGGGCGAAAACGAAAAACCGCCTCGGCTATATTGCCGGAGGAGGAAGGATAGTCCTAGGCTACAAAAATAAAGATCTTCACATCACAGAAATCGAAACAAATGAAACAATCCAATTAACACCTTCCCATTTTGCGGATCTTGGCTTTACCTGGGTTGATGATGAATCACTTGTTGTTTCCAGAACAGAAGAAGCGGAATGGTCAAACGACCCGGCAAAACGTCCAAATTCTTCGCTTTACTTCGTACGCTTGCATGATCCAAAACAAACAAAAATAACGGCACCTCCGAAAAATTTTAACGATACCTTTCCAATTTATCTGCCTTCAAAAGAACTTTTAATTTGGGAAAGAAGGGAAGAAGGACTTTATAAAGGAGACGTCTGGATGGGAAAGGCGGATGGCAGCAGCCAGGAAAAGTGGATTGAGAATGTAGACAGCTTTGCAGTCTTTCCGGAAGAATAAGGAATTCACCACGGATTCGATTAACAGTCTCATGAAAACTATTGGATAAAGAAAAAATGTTTCTTTCGAGAGGCGAAAAAAGTATACTATATACATATCGACAAAAAAATGAACGAATTATATAATGCTTATCAAGAGCGGCTCCTTTTTTAAGTTACATAAGGTGATTTTTTTAAAACATTTTTTTTTGCGATAAAAGCAAATGCAAGCAAGATGGTATGAAAGGGGATCAAAATGAGTAAGGAAATCATTGCTTCATTAAAAGAACAAACAGGCTCACTTGTACCTGACGCGATTGAAACGTTAAAAAAATATTTGCAGCTTGAAACAGTTTCCGCGCAAGGAAAAGCAATTCCGGAAACGGTTGATTTTGTTGCCAATGTAATCGCAGAATACGGCGGAGAGGTAAAAGTATTAGATGATTTAGGCGGGAATCCGGTTGTATACGGTTTTTTCCCGGCAGGAGAAGGAGGAGACTCCTCGAAAACACTGCTATTTTACGACCACTATGATGTGCAGCCGCCCGATCCGCTTGATGAATGGCAATCTGAACCTTTTTCTCCGGTTATCGTCGGCGGAAAACTCGTTGCACGCGGTACAGCCGATAATAAAGGGGAATTAATTGTCCGGTTAACGGCAATTAAAGTGTTACAAAACAGGGAAGGCGGCCTACCATGTAATATAAAATTTATGGTAGAAGGCGAAGAAGAAATTGGCAGCCCGAGTTTAACACCTTATTTAAAAAAATACAAAGATTTATTTGCCGCAGACGCTTGTATTTGGGAGTTTGGCGGCAAAGATGAAGCAGAACGCCTGAACATGGTTGCCGGAATTAAAGGCATGGCTTATCTGGAACTGACTTGTACCGGCGCCGATATTGATATGCACTCTTCCATCGGTGCTTACGTCGATAATGCTGCATGGCGTCTCGTCCAAGCACTGGCAACAATGAAGAGTAAAGACAATGAAATTTTAGTAGAAGGATTTTACGACGGAATCGAAGCGCCGTCTCCGGCATTAAGACAGGCCGTGAAGGAATTGCCATTTAACGATGCAGCAGTTCAGCGTATTTACGGTTTAAAGCGCCCGCTTATAACCGAAGCGTTAGGAAAGGATCCGCGAGAAGCAATGGTTCTCGAGCCGACAATGACCATTTGCGGGTTGGTCAGCGGCTATACAGGAGAAGGCTCCAAAACCGTATTGCCGAAAAAAGCCGTTGCCAAGGTTGATTGCCGTCTCGTTCCGGGACAGGATCCGGACCACATTCTTGCTTGTGTGGAAAAACATTTACAAAAGCATGGTTTCACCGACATTTCCGTGATCTCCATTAACGGACAAAAAGCGTATCGTTCTGACCTGGAGCATCCATTTGTCAAACACATGGTAAAAACAGCAAACGAAGTCTATGAAAACGGCTGTGTCCTCGCTCCAAACTCAGCCGGGACAGGCCCAATGTATGATTTTGGAGAAACCCTGCAGCTCCCGATCATCAGTACCGGCGTCGGCTGGGCGGAATCAAAGGCGCACGCACCAAACGAATCAATCCGCATTGCTGATTTTGAACAGGGAATTATTCATTTAGCTTATATGCTTTCCGGGTTGCCAGAGGCACTGAAATAGATAGGGAACAGGTGGAATTCTGCTTATAGAAAATAATAGAACATTTCACATATAGAATTACTTTTTGCACCGGAAATTCTCCTGTCAGGTGGAGTTGGAGTGGAGACTCCACCTGATTTAAAAACTAAGTTCACGAACGGACATTTCAAAAAGAAGCTGTTATTTTGAGGTTGTTCATTGATTAGAGTGTATCAGCCAATTCTGTATTTAGAGAGGATAATAGAAAGATATAAAGTTGCGAGTTGCAATATGAAGAGGTATTTGAGCATCCATACTTATAAAAGAAAAAGCCTGAGTTTTATGAGAAATAATTGGAGGTGATTACGAATGTTGACTACACATGAAAACGTAACTGTGTTGAACTTTGATCATGCTTACGAATCACAAACACATCTGCAAAAGCAACCATTTGAGTGGCTCGATTTCACAGAACTAAGTGGTACAAGCAGATTTTGCTCAGTATCGTCTATGCAAAGAATCTCACAAAAATTACAGCAACGAAAGTGTAAAGGAATTACGTTGCTCGGAAGCGGTAATTATCATTATGTCACGTACTTACTATTAAACGAATTTTCGAAACCGTTTACACTTTTGCTGTTTGATCATCATACGGATATGAAAGCATCAAATTTTACTAATCTTATTTCCTGCGGTTCATGGGTGCTGCATGCACTGAAAAATCATTTGTTGAAAAAAGTCTGTATCATTGGGGTGAGAGAGGATTTTATGTCGGATGTGGATAGGGTGAAGCTGTTTAAAAAGAAAAATCTAGCCAAAAAATCGGCAGATGAAATCGTAAAACTGCTTTTTTCAGAAATACCGACCGACAACATTTATATAAGCATTGATAAAGATGTTTTTGATGAAACGGAGGCATGCACAAATTGGGATCACGGATCAATGAGGGTATCTGTTGTATCATACATTATTAAAAAAATTGTAGCAGGCAAGGTATTCTGCGGTGCGGATATTTGCGGGGAGTATCCTTATACTCCGGACGAATTTCTCCCATATAGGGGGCGAAATATTGCGAAAATAAATGAAAGGGCTAATATGAAATTGCTGGAAACGCTGATACCTATATTTAACCATACAATACATGCAAAAAGCGGATAATTGTCTAAAATAATTTGGATATTAAAGGTAGTTCATGATGATAGACAGCAAATAATAATACATTTCTGGAATGTTGTTTTTCTGTAAATGGCATTGACAGCAATCTTCGTTTGTATGATGATAATTACTAAGAATAATATTGGAAAATTCATGAAAGGGAGAGAGGAATGAACACTGTATTTAAAGGAGCTGCTAACCTTTGGCGGGGTGTGGAAGCTGTAGGTGGAAAGCTAACCTTATCAGATACTGCTTTATTTTTTAAACCGCATGCGATTAATATCCAAAAGGATGAATTAACAGTTGCAGTCTCAGAAATAGAGGCGGTGGCAGGATTTAAAAATAAAATCTTTGGCGTCCCATTATTAAATAAAGGGCTTGAAGTGAAAACAAGATCGGGTCAGTCTTATCGATTTGTTGTCAATAAGAGGGATAAATGGATAGAAGCGATTCAGAAGGTAATTGGATGAAATAATAGTTTTATTTCCTCACTAGTAAGGGGGAAAACATCAACATATGCCAATCAACGTAGCAGTGGATCAGATTATTTTTTTCAAATATGGAAACCACACTCCTTTCGGGGTGTGCTATCCTGTTTATTATTAGATAAGATTCAAAGTGTGAACGTGGTAATACAAGCAGAACCTGAAAAATCACAGCCGGTATCGTCAGCCGAAAAACCTGTTTAGATATTCTTTCCCCTATTTTTGTGATATCTCAGGAACTATTTCTGCAAAAACATTTAATCCTTTAAAGTCTTTAATATTTTCCGTTATAATATGTGCCGGTTTAACAGCACGGGCGTGGGCGGCAATGTAGGCATCAGTAAAATCTATCCCTTTTCTTGCAAAGTTATTTAATGTTTCTTCCATTACGTCTTTTTCTTCGGCAAAAATCCCTGGTAAATTAATCAAAGAAATAAGTGCCATTTTAATTTTATCCTTTGTTACGTTAAATTGTTTGCCCATCAATACAAATACACATTCGCTTATTACTAATGGAGAGATTTTTAATTGAATATTACCCATATTTGCCTCTTCAAAAAGAGCTTTTATTTTAGGGGTAAAATGCCGGTTCGTTTTAAGGAAATAAATAATAATATTTGTATCAATCCAAACGGACTTAACATTTGTCATCAGTATTTTTCATCTCCGTTCTATAAATGAGTGTTCAGATAATAAACAAAGGAGAAGCATGAAGGTCATAGGAAAGTCGGAAGTCTTTTTTAGTCTTATCATTTGGGCATTTTTGAACATCCTCATATGCCTTTTTTTAAGATTTCAGTTGCCCTGTCTTCTCTGGCTTGATGAAGATCCAAGACAAAATCTCCATTATCTTCGGCCGTATCAAAAAAACCTAAAAGTTCATCTGCTGATAAATATTTTACTAACTCTAAAACCATTTTCCCGTTTTTATAATGGTAACTTAACTCTTGTCCCCCGGCTTGAATACCAATCGCCTTTCTTACTTCCACCGGGATAACAACCTGTCCTTTTGAGGATACTTTCATTTTACCTTTAAGTTCAATAGAATTATCTTGCTTTCGATCAGTGAGCATTGTCATTTTTGAATCCTCCCCGTTTTTTGGACTTTCATTTATGTTATTTAAGTTATCCATCGCCTTACCTCCAATTATAATCCTATTTTTATGTAAGTAAATAACTATAA
>JAGKQJ010000120.1 GCA_017898095.1 Bacillaceae bacterium Marseille-Q3522
CTATAATAGGTGTAATATTCTATTTTGTGATAAAACGAGTTTCTGCTTCCCGGTCTGACAGGCATGATCAGCATGCATTCAAAAAAGCTGCGCGAAAATCGCGAAAAAGACTGCAGCAAAAAGAAAAAGTCATGCAGTTGGCAAAACGAAAGTCACATAGTTCGGCACCCCTTACATCCTTAAAGAAACCAAGAGAAAAGTCAACTGCACATCTAACTGTTATTGAAGGAAAAAAGGGGAAAAAGAAAAATCGGGCCTCCTATTAAGCCCGATTTTTTTCTTTTAAAAAATGGAAACTCAAAGCGAATCGAGGGAGGAATTTCCCAGCCCAACAATGTACAGTCTCCGCCTGATTCCTAAAAATTTTCTTGTTGATAACAAGTTCACTTATACATATATTAATATGTCCAGGTACGGAAAAATTGCTCGGCATGCTCCTTTCCCAACTGAAGCAAAGCGTTTTTCTCTTCTTTGGTTAATTCAAAGTCCGTTGCCAAAATCCCATCTGTAGGAATAAAAATGATATTTTTCGCATGTTTGCGAGAAATGTATCGTGAATCATGGGCATCTTTCATCGTTTCAAAAAGCGCAGTAAAAAGTTGGATCGCATTTTTTATTTTATTCTCTTTGCGCTCGTTCAGTTTGGGGCTTAGCTGGATTCCTAAAACAGGGCGGATTTTTTTTACATTATCTTTGTCAAACAGCCACATAGGAAAATTGCTTAATACCCCGCCATCTACGATAATACTTGTTTTATTACCGGATTTTAACTTGACCGGCTCAAAAAAATACGGCAGGCTGCTGCTCATACGAATCGCTTTTGCAATCGGGAATTGCGCCGGATTGCATCCATATTGCGGAAGTTCATCGGGCAGAACCATAAGGCGGCCGTTCGTTAAGTCGGAAGCGACAACACGCAACGTTTGCGGAGGCAAGTCTGCGAAGGTTCTCAAGCCTTTAAACGCCAGCTTTTCGCTCAGCCATTTTTCCAATTCATTTCCTTTATATAGACCTAAACGCCAATATAACAGCAGCCATTTCGTAGCTGCAAAAGGAAAAATTGTCCGAACCGGATCAAGAAATTTTTTCAAGTCAAGCTCATCCAATAAATATTTTATTTCCTTGCTTGTATACTTTGCCGCAATTAATGCTGCAATAATTGAGCCTGCACTAGTTCCGGCCAATCTTTCGAACTGAAGTCCGCGTTTTTCCATTACTTCATATGCCCCTACAAGGGCAAAGCCCTTGATGCCGCCGCCAGAAAACACACCATCAATATACATGGAAGTCACTCCCGTCAATGTGTGGATTGATACATTTTTAAGCGGCATTAAGGCAAAATAGTACAATTTTTTTTAAGGAGTTGTTGTTATCTTTTAAAATTCCATTCATCGCTTTCATAGCGTGCTTTTGCAAGCTCGCCGACATATGACAATTCCGCTTCTGACAGTTCATAAGGAACTAATTCAATATTTAACCCGTCTCTGAATCCCCGAAAAAAAGCTTCCTTTGCTTCTTCTATCGTTATTGCCCGGGAGCGTATGCTGTTGATCGCGACAGCTTTTTTCGAGAATTCCCGCTTCATTCTCTCCTTTATCCTTTCATTCGGATAGCGGAATAAACTGAAAAGCTTGTCTTCATCAATATCCAACAAAATCGAGCCGTGCTGGAGAATGACTCCTTTTTGTCTTGTTTGCGCACTACCGGCAATTTTCCGTCCCTCTACTACGAGCTCATACCAGCTTGGCGCATCAAAACAGACGGATGAACGCGGATTTTTTAAAGATTGCTTCTCTCTGTCCGTTTTTGGTACCGCAAAATAAGCTTCCATTCCCAGATAATGAAAGCCTTTTAAAATACCTTCTGAAATAACGCGATAGGCTTCCGTTACACTTTTTGGCATCTGCGGATGGTCTTCTGAGACAACAACACTATAGGTAAGCTCATGCTCATGAAGTACAGCCCGTCCACCGGTGGGCCGGCGCACAAAACCGAGGCCGTGCTCTTTCACAGCAGCAAGATTAATCTCTTTTTCCAATTTTTGAAAATAACCGATGGACAGCGTTGCCGGATTCCATCCGTAAAAACGGATCACCGGCGGTATTTTCCCATTACTATGCCATTCCATCAGTGCTTCATCCATTGCCATATTAAATGCAGGTGAACCATTTCCGGAATCAATATATCCCCATATTTCTTTACTCATAATCATACCCTCATTATATTATTGATAGATTTCCATTGGCATAACGTGAAAGCAGCGTTTCCCCGTTAAAATATGTGCCCAGTTTCCTTTTCTAGTCTATCAAAAACATACATTTAAAGAAAGGTGCACGACATATACTTCCCCCTGATGACATCCTCTAAAAATATTCTTTGCTCTTCCTTCCCAAGACTTATATAATGAAAGGTAGGGAATTAGCTTGAAAGGGGAACTAACCGTGGAAACACTATATTTTCTACTTATTTTGATAGGAGCATTTCTCGTTTATTCGTTTACGAGGTTGCTTTTTCAACGAAGAATTGTAAAATCATTAACAGAAGATGAATTTCGTGCCGGCTATCGAAAAGCACAGCTAATCGATGTACGCGAGCCAAATGAATTTGATGCCGGCCATATATTAGGAGCGCGGAACATTCCATTGTCGCAACTAAAAATCCGCTTGAAGGAGCTTCGTCCTGACAAGCCTGTTTTTTTATACTGCCAAAATGGATTGCGTAGCGGCCGTGCCGCCCAGTTGCTTTACCGGAAAGGATATAAACAGCTGTTTCACTTAAAAGGCGGCTTTAAACAATGGACAGGCAAGATTAAGGCAAAAAAGTGAACTCTACATGATCAAAAAAATAAAACCCCGTTCTAAATTTAGAACGGGGTTATACTTGCTTGAGGTATTAAAATTACAATAACTTTCTATCTTGTTCTTCTTGCGAACCGTTTTTCCAACCTTCATTAGGCTACAACAATCCCGTTTTCGGTTACGGATTCTTTTGATAGCGCAATTTTGGTTTACGGGCAGCTGTTGCTTCATCAAGACGGTGAATGACCGTTGTATGCGGTGCTTCCTGGACAATTTCCGGATTCTCTTCTGCTTCTTTGGCAATTTGGATCATCGTATCAACAAATCCGTCAAGTGTTTCCTTTGATTCTGTTTCCGTCGGCTCGATCATGATGCATTCTTCAACATTTAGCGGAAAATAAATCGTTGGCGGGTGATAACCAAAGTCAAGCAGGCGTTTCGCAATATCCAGCGTGCGCACTCCCAGCTTTTTCTGCCGCTTCCCGCTTAAAACAAATTCATGCTTACAATGCTTCGTGAATGGAAGATCATAGTAAGGTGCCAAGCGGCGCATCATATAGTTCGCATTTAAAACGGCGTTTTCTGTTACAGCCTGCAGTCCATCCGGCCCCATAGAGCGAATATACGTATAAGCACGGACATTTATACCGAAATTGCCATAAAAAGCTTTTACCCTTCCAATTGTCTGCGGGCGGTCATAATCCAGCATATACTGCCCGTCTTTTTTCGTTACAACCGGTATCGGTAAAAATGGAATCAGTTCTTTTTTTACACCAACCGGTCCGGAGCCTGGACCGCCGCCTCCGTGAGGGCCGGTAAAGGTTTTATGAAGATTTAAGTGCACGACATCAAAACCCATATCCCCCGGCCGTGCTTTTGATAACACAGCATTTAAATTGGCGCCGTCATAATACAGTTTGCCGCCTGCCTGATGAACTATCTCTGCCACCTCAACAATATGTTCTTCAAATAATCCGAGTGTATTAGGATTGGTTAACATTAATGCTGCTGTATCCTCTCCAACCACCCGCTTTAAATCAGCCAAATCCACTAACCCGTTCTCATCAGATTTCACTGTAATGGTCTCAAATCCGGCGACGGACGCAGATGCCGGGTTCGTTCCGTGGGCTGAATCCGGAATAATGACCTTTGTTCTTTTCTCATCCTTATTTGCTTCATGGAAAGCACGGATCAACATTAACCCTGTCCATTCCCCGTGAGCCCCCGCAGCCGGCTGCAAGGTCACTTCATCCATCCCCGTTATTTCTTTTAAATGAGCCTGTAAATCATACATAAGCTCTAATGCTCCCTGTACCGAGCTTTCATCCTGTAACGGGTGAAGATGGGCAAAACCGGGGAGACGTGCGATATTTTCATTTAATTTCGGATTATACTTCATCGTGCAAGATCCGAGCGGATAAAATCCGGAATCAACACCATGATTTCTTCTTGATAATGCTGTGTAATGGCGGATAATATCAAGCTCAGACAGCTCCGGCAGCTGCGGATCTTCTTCGCGGTAATAGCCTTCAGGAAGCAATTCCTTTACATCTGTTTCCGGCACATCCATTTCCGGCAGACTATAGCCGACGCGGCCCGGTGTACTTAGTTCGAATATAAGCGGCTGATCGTGATTATGCATGTTGATCCCCCAATTCTGTTGCAAATGTGTCAATTTCTTCTTTTGTCCTTAGTTCTGTTACAGCAACAAGCATATGTCCTAATAAATCCGGATTATCCCGTCCGAGATCATAGCCGCCGATAATGCCTTTTTTCAAAAGGATCTGATTAACTTCTGTAACAGATTTATTTAATTTAACAACAAATTCATTAAAGAAGGATCCATCAAAAACAGTTTCTATGCCTTTTGCCTGCAGCACCTTTTTTGCATAAGCAGCTTTCTGCATATTCGCAGCCGCCATTTCCCGCACACCCTGTTTGCCAAGTGCAGTCATAGCGACAGAAGCTGCCAGTGCGTTAAGAGCCTGGTTTGAACAAATATTAGAGGTTGCTTTATCACGGCGGATATGCTGTTCGCGTGCCTGTAGTGTCAAAACAAAGCCACGTCTGCCCTGTTCATCCGTCGTTTGTCCGACAAGGCGCCCGGGAACTTTGCGCATCCACTTTGCTTTTACAGCAAAATAGCCGCAATGCGGTCCGCCAAAGGCAGTCGGAATCCCAAAAGGCTGTGCATCTCCGGCAACGATATCAGCACCAAAGGCGCCCGGCGGGGTTAACACACCAAGAGCAAGTGGGTTGCTGGAAACAATAAAGAAAGTTTTATGGCGATGTACCAATTTTTCCACTTCTTTTAAAGGCTCTATCCGCCCGAAAAAGTTCGGATACTGGACAATAACGGCTGCAATCTCATCATTTAACTCTGCTTCCAGTGCAGCCAAATCCGTAATCCCGTCTTTGTGGGGAATTTCAACAATTTCAGTATGCTTCCCTTTTGCATACGTTTTGATGACGTCTTTTGTTTCCGGATGGACGGTACTTGAGAGAAGCAGCTTTTTCCGGCGCGTCTGCCCGACACTTAGCATCGCTGCCTCAGCGAGTGCTGTTGCCCCATCATACATGGAGGAGTTGGCAACATCCATCCCGGTTAATTCACAAATCATTGTTTGAAATTCAAATATCGCCTGCAATTCCCCCTGTGAAATTTCCGGCTGATACGGCGTATAGGCTGTATAAAACTCCGAGCGTGACAATACATGATCGACAATCACAGGAATGTAATGATCATAGACACCTGCGCCAAGAAACGAAGTATATGTCCGCAAATCGGCATTTTTCCTCGACAGCAATGTTAATTCCTTTAACAGTGCGGATTCTGATTTTGCCTTTTTAATGTTATATTCCCCTTTAAAGCGAACACTTTCCGGAATATCAGCGAATAAATCTTCCACTTTTTTTACACCAATTGTGTCCAGCATAGCCTTTTTATCAGCTTCCGTCATCGGTAAATAGCGATGCTTCATATAAAGCTTCTCCTCCTCCATTTATGAAAAATTCATTCTTCTACTTTCTCTGTACAGAACCTCTGTTTTCCAAATAAATCCCAACATAAATTTGGATCCTTTATAATCCTTAAAAGGATAAAATTTTAATAAAATAACAGTTTTCCCTTAACGGCGATAAAAAGGAGTTGCAACAACTTTTGCTTTCAATCGTTTGCCCCGTATTTCGACTTCCACTTCCCTGCCTAATTCCGTGAGCTCTGTTTTTAATAAGGCAAGCCCGACATTTTTTTTTAATGTCGGCGATTGTGTTCCTGTTGTGACGACGCCCGCTTTTTCAGCTCCCACATATACAGGATAGCCATGGCGCGGAATTCCGCGATCGATCATTTCAATTCCGGCGATTTTTCGCGGTGTGCCGTTTTCCTTCTGTGCTTTTAAGACACTTTGCCCGATAAATGCTGTTTCCTTGTTCACTTTTACGGCAAAGCCAATTCCTGCCTCGACAGGGGAAATGGTTGCTGACAGTTCTTGCCCATATAATGGAAGCTTTGCTTCGAAGCGCAGCGTATCCCTGGCACCTAATCCGCATGGAATAACGCCTTCTTCCTTCCCGGCTGCCAAAATAGCCTCCCATAATGAGACAGCAATTTGCGCGGAACAGTAAATTTCAAAACCATCCTCTCCTGTATAGCCGGTGCGGGAAACGAGCGTATTTGATTCCTGGATGGGAAGGTCGTCTACAAACGTAAATGGATGTATTGAATCCAGGGGAAAGTCTGTCAGTTTTTGCAGAACGGCAGGTGCTAACGGGCCTTGCAAAGCCAATAAAGCAGTTTTTTCAGAAAGATCAGTTAGTACTGCCTCCTCCGTCAAATGCTCCTTAAGCCACTTATAATCTTTTTCAATATTAGCGGCATTCACAACAAGCAGAAAACGGTCTTCGCCAAGTCGGTAAATAAGTAAATCATCGACTGTGCCGCCATCCTCATAACACATAGCTGTATATTGAGCACCGCCGGTTTTAAGTTTGGCTACATCATTCGTCACCATTTTTTGCAAAAAAGCAAGACTGCCCGTGCCTTTCACCTCGATTTCTCCCATGTGCGATACATCAAACAAACCAGCTTTCGTTCGTACTGCAACATGTTCTTCTTTTATACTTGTAAAAAGAACCGGAAGTTCCCAGCCGCCAAAATCCACCGTTTTTGCGCCGTATTTTTCATAAACCGTGTATAAAGCTGTATGCTTTAACTCCGCCATTTACACAACCCCTTTCGATTTTTCAGTATTTACTTCTATTCAAGATTCAAAACAAAACCTTCATTAATCAGATGGAGCATCTTCTTTTTTTCAGAAAAGTCACTCCCGGTAAACTCTCTGGAGATGCAGATAGAAAAGAATAATTCTGACTGCACTTTACAAGACCGGGAAGCCAAAACCCTAAGTGTGTGTTTTAAAAGTTACGCTTGCTTTTTACGTTTAGTGGCTTAATTAACACGCACTTTTAGATTTGAAAAATAAAAAAGACAGAACACCCCCTTAATGAAAAGAAGGGCTCTGTCCTTTGCACCTGAAAGTTTACCGAAAACGGCTTTCCCCTTTGGTGGCTTTTATCATGTAACGGTCTGTTTTTCGAACTGGTTGATAAAAAGCACTCTCCAGAGCTGCGTCAAACAAGAGTTCTTTTGCCTGAGAGATTCGCGGTTTAGCTTGCTCCTTCGGCGCTATTGTAATAGTCTCTCCCCTTGTTCTCATTCGCATTTATATAATTTTTAATGTTGGTAATACTAAATGGTATAAAATTGCTGTGAGTTTGCCTTCATTAATGTGACAATTTTCAAACATTCTATGACTTTTTCATCGTACCATTATCAAAGAATTTGAGCAATGATTTTTTTTGCAATATATAAGGAAAAAACCGGGATTTTCTCATGTATTCCACAGCTATGTGAATCCGTTTTTTGCAAACAAATATGCTGCAAAAACTGGAAGTGTGTCTGCTTCACCTGATAAAAAAAATTACCATTGATTTTCACTTAGAGATCAGGTTCTTCATCACTTGAAAAATAGGAACGGAGGAGAAAAAAGAATGACAGTCGAGATTGAATTCGAATCCACATGGAAAGATGAATTTTTACGGCGCTTGAATGAAGATGGACCATGGGGGAATTGGGAACTATTTAAATTAGCCGTGGAAGTCACGCAATTAACGGTTATTCCAACATTTGACGGCTTACAGGCGCCACGCCACCTGCCGCATATCACCTTTTTACCTCATCAAATTGAGGTCGCGAGGAAAGTTGTGGAAAATATGAACGGGAAAGCTATATTAGCGGATGAAGTAGGTCTGGGAAAAACGATTGAAGCAGGCTTAATTTTAAAAGAATACATGATTCGCGGACTTGTCAGGAAGGTATTGATTCTCGTTCCTGCCTCCCTTTGCTCCCAATGGGTAGCTGAACTGAATTCTAAATTTTTCATTCCTGCCGTTATGCAGCGAAAAAGCTATGTTTGGGAACAATGTGATGTGATTGTCTCATCCATTGATACAGCAAAAAGGCAGCCCCATCGCGACATCATCTTTCAGCAAGATTATGATTTCATTATCATCGATGAGGCTCATAAATTAAAAAACAATAAAACAAAAAACTATCAATTTGTACAAAACTTGAAGAAAAAATTTTGTTTATTGCTTACAGCAACACCGATTCAAAACAGGGTAAGTGAAATTTTTAACCTTGTGTCGCTGTTAAAACCCGGCCATCTCGGCAATGAAACAGCTTTTTTTGAGAAATATAATAAAAACTCCCGTTCGATCCAAGAGCATGAACATCTTAAAGAACTGGTTAATAAAGTGATGATTCGCAACCGCAGAGGAGATACAGGCATTGAATGGACGAAAAGACAAGTAGAAACAATTGCCATTGCCTTTTCCGATGAAGAAAGAGCGCTTTATGATGCACTAAAAGGCTTAAAGGAACACGGCCAGGCAGCCGCTTTCTCCGTTACGACACTATTGCGGGAGGCGTGCAGCAGTAAAGAAGCTGTTTTTGTAACATTAAAAAATATGCTGAACCGAAAGGAAAATCCCGATCCATCTTTTACTTCGCTTATTGAGAGCTTTATAACGAAACTGGAAATAATAACTCAAAACAGTAAAGCAGAGAAAGCACTGGCGCTTATCAAACAAATAAATGATAAAGTGATTATTTTTACCGAATACCGGGCAACACAGCTCTATTTGCAATGGTTTTTGAAACAGCACGGTATCACGTCCGTACCCTTTCGCGGCGGATTTAAACGGGGAAAAAAGGATTGGATGCGGCAGCTTTTTCAACAGCACGCACAAGTATTAATTGCTACAGAAGCAGGCGGGGAAGGAATTAATCTGCAATTCTGCCATCATATTATCAATTTTGATCTGCCTTGGAATCCAATGCGATTGGAACAAAGGATCGGACGGATCCACCGTCTTGGTCAGGAAAAAGATGTAAAAATATATAATTTTGCAATTAAGAATACGATGGAAGAACATATATTAAAGTTGTTGTATGAAAAAATCGATCTATTTGAAAAAGTAATTGGCGACCTTGACGATATTCTCACAAAGCTGGATTTTGGCAATTTCGAGGATCATTTACAAGATATTTTTGGCCAGTCAGCATCGGAAGGCGAGATGCGTATTAAAATGGATAATCTTACAGCGATGATTGAATTTGCAACAAGTGTAAAGGAGGAAGAGAAAAATGCAGCAGCAGGAAATTCATCAATTTCTTGAACGTTATTTTAGCGCCAATAACTGTGAGATTGGCGATTCTGATCCGGGACATCTGAATGTGCAGCTGACAATTGAATTAGACAAAGAGCTAATGAACCGGCCATTTTATTGGCATTATCTTGAAAAAACAGGTGGAATCCCGAACCCGATGCAGCTTACTTTTATAACCGATCAAAAGCTTGCTCCGGAAAAAATCACGGGTGAAGTGATTCATTTCGGATCTCCACGCCTCCATCAAATTTTTCAGTCGGCAAAAAATTTGGCACGGTACATCCGCTTATATGAAAATTGCCCTGCTTCAATCAATCAACATACCGCATTAAAGCCATGGCTTTGCCTTAACTTGCAAATTTCCTATCAATGTGACCGGAAAAAAGATGTTTTTCATTCAATTGGCTTGCAGCTAATCAATGGACAAATCGTCGAACAATTTCATGAGCATTTATTATCGTTTCCATTAACTGCTAAAATTCCCGATTATGTCTTTACGCTTTCACCGCTTATAAAACCGCAAAGCGGTGTAAACCGGATTGAAAAATATATCAGGCAGAAAATAGAGCAGGAAAATCACGCATGGGCAGACGAAGCGCGGAGGCGTTGGCAAAAGGATATCAATTTACTGGAGCAATTTTATGAAGAAGTGGAAAAAGGGGAAAGTTATCAAACGGAAAAAAAGGCGCTGCAAGCACAATATGAACCGAAAATCACTGTTTCCCTCGTAAACTGCGGCCTGTTTTACTTACGGTAAGTAAGACTCCTTTCAATTTCGTTTAAAGGATGGGGGTATTAGTTAGCTATACGATTTTAGAAAAATAAAAAGGGAAGTCCTCGGTACGTTTACTTAGGAAACATCCCTTTTTTTTTATGCTTGCGGAATTCAAATTTTATTGCGTACGGCAGGGCACCAAACCATTTATAAAGAAAAGGCTCCCTCGCCTCTTTTCGGACACGGCGCTGCTCTTTGCGTTCCTCTGTTGGCTTGTCGATGTATGTGACAAATGTTTGTGTCATAAATTTCAGATAATCATTTGTCTTCACTGTACGAACCCTTCCTTTCTTCGATATTCAGTACCATTCTTCCCCTGGTGATTTATTTTATACGGTATAGAAGCTAAATTTCCGCATTGTAACAACTGGTTTCATTTTTAAAGAGCTTTGCACCCTTTTATCTTCTCTAAACGAAAAAAGGAGAGATCATACTCTCTCCCCAGCTGCAAGATACTATTAACTTTTTTCTAAAAATTTGATAAATCAAGAGGAGACTCTCCTCTCCCTATTGGAAAACTCCATCTGTACTTCGTTTTAATGACCTCCTGCCCCCGGTACCATTAAAAACGTAGTATAGTAGGTGAAGCCAATGAAAAAAATCGTTAAATATGCTCCGAAAATATAAATGTACATCCGTTCAGTAAGTTTCAAATAACTTAAAAATACAAAAAATCCAGTTTGCGCTAAAAAAAGCAGTGCCAATGGAAGCAATTCCGCTAAGAAAAACATGACTGAAAATACCCCTGTCCAAAACCCTAAAACCCTGTACATACGTTCCATATGTATACCCCTCCTTTAAAACAAGAACAGTCTCTTATATTATAAGATAACCACATTAGAAAAGTAAATAAATATTTCCTGCGGCAATTACACGTTCAGTTTGCAAAGTCAGCCTGATAGGAGCAAGCAACACAATCATTTAACATATTATCTATACCGTTTAACTCAAAATCGTCAAACAATGCTGCGAACATCCCTTTTAAAAACTGATAATGCATACTGCAAACCGTTTCCGTATGTGTTCTTGCAATTTCTTTAAACGGACAGTTAAAAATTTGAAAATAGACTTTCTTTTCACCCTGTTTTATTTCAAATTCCGGATGAAATCCTGCTGTAATTGCAGCTTCTTTGATTAAATGAATTTTTTCTTCGTATGTTAATTGTCTGCCATTGGCAGGATTTTTCGATAGTGCCTTTTCCATCAGTTCAGAGCCTAATTTTCTCCCGGTGTTATAAAGCGCTTTCTTCCCCTCTTCTCCAAGAGACATCATCGTTTCGATGGCGATTTGGGCTAAAAGGTGGTAATCGCGAAAAGGAAAATGGAGTTGGATCACTTCATCTGATAAGCGGTATAATCTGCTTGGTCTTCCGCCTTTCCCGGTTTTTTTTGTTTCCGAAATTAACATATTTACGTCTTCAAGCTTTGATAAGTGCAGACGCGCAACATTCGGATGAATATTAAAATGATCTGCAATTTCCTGAACGGTTACATCTTGATGCTGATTCGTAATATATTGGTAAATATAATAACGAGTCGGATCTGACAATACATTTGTTATTTTTAATGTTTCTTCCACTTCACTCACCCCATATACATC
>JAGKQJ010000121.1 GCA_017898095.1 Bacillaceae bacterium Marseille-Q3522
AACAAGACGTTTGTGCAGATTTTTTTTAAAATAAAGTCATAATTCATCTAACAAAGGAGAGATTATTGCCAAATATGCGGCAGGAAGTGGAAGAAAGACGTTTTTATTGCGTTCGATTTTTATTAAATTTAGACATTTTTATGTTAGTTATTATTACATTAATTTTATCATAAGTATTTCCTTTATGTAAATAATGGCTGTTAACGAATACGGACAGAAAATCACGAACCCTTCAATGAGGAGAGGAAATAATGGTAAACAAAGAAGCAATTGAACTGGCAAAGAAGATTATCGAGTTGGATAAACAAAGAGATAGAATATGGGAGAAATTCGCAATGTTGACAGGTGACCGTGCTTACGAATTATTACGAGCCCTGCAAAACCGGTAATGAAATTAAATAATTGATAGGAAGGAACCGGACCTGTGGATTCCTTCCTATTATGATCTTCAGTAAATTATATTTCTAAAGATAGTTTGAGTTGAAATGTGAGGAATAAAAACCTATCATAATAAAAAATCCCGGACACCATTAATAATCATTCGCTTGAAAGTGTAGGCTTTCTGTTCAAGCAAGATTAATCTCGCGGTTGCGGAGTAAACTTGGCGGCTTGCACAAGCTTTTCAATCTCCTGCAAATTATTGTCTGCAAAAAGCTCGACAATTTTACTTCCGACGATGACACCATCGCATTGCTTTGCCATTACCTGTACTTGTTCTGGAGTGGAGATACCGAATCCCGCTAATACCGGCAAGTTGCTGATTCCTTTTACCGCCTGTAAATATTGCTTTGCTTCCTCACTGAAGGAGCGCCGTGCCCCGGTGATTCCTTTTACGGTAACTGCATAGATAAAACCGTGTCCGCTTTCGGCAATCACTTTCATTCTTGCAAGAGGGCTGGTCAAGGTGACAAGCCGGATAACATCAATAGTCTCCTCTTCGACAAATGGTGCTAAAAAATTTTCTTCTTCAATAGGTAAATCGGGAAAAATAAATCCAGCAATTCCTGCTTCCTTTGCATCTGCAACTAATTTTTCCGGCCCATAAGCTAAAACCGGATTAACATATGTCATAAAGATTAGCGGGACATGAATTCGCTTCGTTTCTTTGATTTTTTTCATTTCAAGGAGTACTTTTTTTAACGTTGTCCCTTCTTGCAGAGAGCGTATTCCTGCCGACTGAATCACAGGTCCGTCTGCGACTGGATCAGAAAACGGTATTCCGATTTCAATCGCCGTTACTCCGCAATTTTGTAAAAATAAGATTCGCTCTTGCAGTACATCCAGTCCCCCGTCTCCAGCCATGATGTAAGGAATAAATCCTTTCTCGCCGTTTTCTTGTACTTTTTTAAATGCTTCTTTAAGCCTCATCCTGTGTTCCTCCCCTCTCTAAATACGTTTTAATAGACTCGACGTCCTTATCCCCTCTTCCGGATAGACACACAACAACTCCTTCGCTGTTGTTCATTTTTCCGGCCAGTTTGATTGCATAGGCGACTGCGTGGGCACTTTCCAGCGCCGGAATGATTCCTTCGATTTTCGATAACAATTGAAAAGCTTCAACAGCCTCTTTATCGGTAATCGACTGATAAGAGACACGGCCGATATCATGTAAATAACTATGCTCCGGCCCGACTCCGGGATAATCGAGACCTGCTGAAAGCGAATGTGCTTCTAATACCTGCCCGTTCTCGTCCTGCAGTAAATACATATAGCTTCCGTGCAGTACTCCCGGTTTTCCGCGAGTTAATGAGGCAGCATGCTTATCTGTATCAATTCCCAACCCTGCTGCTTCGACACCGTATAATTGTACTTCTTCGTCTTTAATAAACGGATAAAACATCCCCATTGCATTGCTTCCTCCGCCAATGCAGGCGACAATAGCATTTGGCAGACTGCCGGACATCTTTTTATACTGTGCTTTCGTTTCTTTGCCGATCACACTTTGAAAATCACGTACGATGACAGGAAACGGATGCGGTCCCATTACGGAACCTAAGATATAATGGGTATCACTTACATGTTCGACCCAATAGCGCAACGCTTCGTTCACCGCATCTTTTAACGTCCTGCTTCCTGATTGAACGCTGACAACCTTTGCACCAAGAAGCTCCATCCGGAATACATTTAGCTGCTGCCTTTTGATATCCTCTTCTCCCATGAAAATAACGCAGTCAAGGTTTAATAAGGCACACACGGTCGCTGTCGCGACACCATGCTGGCCGGCCCCGGTCTCGGCAACGATTTTCTTTTTCCCCATCCGAATTGCCAGCAGCGCCTGACCGATTGTATTATTGATTTTGTGCGCACCTGTGTGATTCAAATCTTCTCGTTTTAAGTAAATTTTTGCACCGCCGGCGTATTCTGTAAGTCTTTTGGCAAAATATAACGGTGTTTTTCTGCCGACATAATTAGACAGCAAATCCGTTAATTGTGCATGGAAGGCCGGATCAGCTTTTGCCCGTTCATATTCTTTTTCCAGTTCACTTACTGCCTCTACCAATGTTTCTGGAATAAACTTTCCTCCGTAAACACCGAAATGACCGCGACTGTCGGGAAATGTATAGTTATGCATTTGTTATCCTCCTGTCTGCTTTTGCAAGATGAATAAAGTTTTTTATCTTTTTATGATCTTTGACACCGTCTGTTTCTACGCCGCTTGAGACATCGACCATAAAGGGGCGGACAAGCTGAATCGCTTCGGAAACATTTTCTTCATTTAAACCGCCCGCTAAAATCAATTTTTGCTTCAACCGTCTGCCTTGCACGAGTGTCCAGTCAAAAGCGATGCCGTTGCCGCCGCGGTATTTTCCAACCGGACTGTCAAGTAATATATAGTCGGTATCGTACATAGATATTTTTTCAAGATCTTCTTCTGTGCGAATAGAAATAGCCTTAATTACCGGTACAGAAAAGTGGCAAAATTCCGGAGTTTCATCTCCATGCAGTTGTACGGCATTGATACCTGTTTCTTTGATCATATATTCAATTTTCTCTCTCTTTTCATTAACAAATACCCCTACCTTCAGGATCGACGCAGGAACAGAAGCAATAATCTCCTTTGCTTCTTCCGCTTGTAGCTGGCGTTTGCTCTTGGCAAAGACAAATCCGAGTGCATCCGCCCCTGCTTCTACGGCAGCCCGGGCTGCGCTTTTAGTGCGAATCCCGCAGATTTTCACTTTCATGTCCGCGATACTCCTTTCATTTGCCGCAAGCATAGACCGGCATTTTCTGCTTTCATGAATGCTTCCCCGACTAAAATGCCGTTTGCCCCGGCACGGACAGCACGCTCTACATCGGCAATCGAGTGAATCCCGCTTTCGCTGATAAGCATGGCGCCGGCTTGCTTTACCTGCGGTGCCAATTTTTCCGTTGTTGCCAAATCCACTTGAAATGTTTTTAAATTGCGATTGTTGACTCCGATTAACGGCGCTTCGAGCAACAATGCTCTTTCTAATTCTGCTTCGTTATGCACTTCGATTAAGACATCTAATTGCTTTTCTGTCGCATAATTGTATAAAGCTGTTAATTTTTCCTGTTCCAAGGCTGCAACAATGAGCAAAATTATATTCGCGCCGACTGCTTTGGCGAGATCAATTTGTATCGGGTCGATGATAAAATCTTTGCATAAAATCGGCCTGCTAATGGCTTTCCTGACAGCTGCCAGATCTTGATGAGACCCTTTAAAAAATGTCTGATCCGTTAAAACGGAAACAGCGTCAGCGCCATTTTCCACATAGGAAAGAGCCTGTTCCTGCGGACTTAATGATAAGTTTATTACTCCCTTTGATGGTGATGCCCGTTTAAATTCGGCAATAATCGCCAGCTGTCGGGATTTTTTAATCGCGGAAATAAAGGAAACTTGTTTATTCTTTTTTACATCCATTTGCATTTGCGGCTGTTGTTTTAATTGTTCGACTTCTTTTTGTTTGACGGCAATAATTTTATCGAGAATGGTCATAGGAACCTTCCTTCTTTTCCTTACTTTTTTGCACGAGCGTTTCAAATTTCGTCAGTGCTGCTCCGGAATCAATGCTCTTAACCGCAAGGGCAACTCCTTGTTCGATGGTGTCTGCTTTCCCGCCGGCGAAAATGCCAATCCCGGCATTGAATAAAACCGTATCCCGGTATGCCCCTTTTTCTCCTTGTATTACCTTTTTAAAAATAGCAGCATTCTCAGCAGCATCGCCGCCGCGGATTTCTTCGATTTCATACCGGGGCAGGCCAAGCTCCTCCGGTGCTACGATTTTTTCTGTAATTTTCCCGTCCGCTAAAATAGCCAGATGATTTTCCCCTTGCAGCGTCGCCTCATCAAGAAATCCGGCACCATTTAATACAACTGCCCGCTTTCGTCCCAGTTTCTGCAATACTTTGGCAAATTCTCCGACCGCTTCGCGTTTATATATGCCCATCACTTGTGACTCAAGCTCAATCGGGTTTGTTAATGGGCCGATTAAATTAAAGATTGTCGGTATTTTTAATTCGCGTCTAACTTTCATTATTCTCTTTAACCTCGGGTGCACGTGGGGAGCGAAGAGAAAAGTGATCCCGGCTTCAGCAAGCAATTCTTCACTTTTTTCCGGAGATAAATCTAACGGAATCCCGAGTTGCTCCAGCAAGTCTGCGCTGCCGGTTTTACTCGATACACTGCGGTTGCCGTGCTTTGCTACCGGTATCCCGGCACCTGCGATCACAAAAGCGGCTGTTGTACTAATATTAAAGCTTTGTGCGCCGTCCCCTCCGGTTCCACAATTATCAAAGACATGCGGAATTGCTTTTGTAAAAGGCAATGATTTTTCTCTTAACCCTTTAACAACCCCGACAATTTCCGTTACTGTTTCCTTTTTCATTTTTAAACCGATCAGCAATGCGGCAATTTCACTGTCTGTTACCTCTTCAGAAAATAATTGCATGACAGCAATTTGTACGTCCTCTTTCGTCAAGTCTTCAAAATTCGTAACTTTTTGTAAAATGGTTTTCATGTTCCTCTTCCTTTCTGCATTCGTTTAAAAAGCATTTCAGCATTTTTTTACCTTCCGGCGTCCCGATCGATTCCGGGTGAAACTGAATCCCGTAAAGCGGATAGCTGCAATGGCGCAGCGCCATTATTTCGTGATCATCGATCGCTTCCGCTAATATCTCCAGTTCATCCGGAAGGGAGGCTTTTTCCACGACTAATGAATGGTAGCGCATCACCGCAAGCGGCTGTGGTAAATAACGGAACACGGAAGTTCCTTCATGGATGACATTTGAAATTTTGCCATGCTTGATTTGTTTCGCTTTTACAACGTTCCCGCCAAAAGCATATCCGATGACTTGATGCCCGAGGCAAATTCCCAGTATCGGAATTTTTCTGTAGAAATTTTTGACAATCTCTGTACAGAGCCCCGCGTCCTCCGGTCTTCCAGGTCCGGGGGAAAGCACAATCCCCTGGGGATTCATGTCTCTTATTTCTTCCAGTGTCAATTCGTCGTTGCGGTATACTGCAATTTTTTCCCCGAGTTCTCCCATGTATTGATACAAGTTATACGTAAAGGAATCGTAATTATCAATGAGTAAGATCATAGCTATCCTCCAAAAAAAACTTTAATTTTTGATTCGTTTCTTCGTACTCTTTTTGCGGTACGGAATCATAAACGACTCCGGCGCCTGCTTGAATATAAGCTGTATTATCTTTCAAAATCATTGTACGAATCGCCAGAGCAAAATCGCTGTTTCCATTTGTGGAAATGTAACCGATCGCTCCGGAATAAACACCGCGCTTTGTTTTTTCCAGTTCATTAATGATTTCCATCGCACGAATTTTTGGCGCTCCAGTAACCGTCCCTGCCGGAAGACTGACTATAAGTGCATCTGCAGCCGTGATGCCGTCCTTTAACTTTCCTTCTACTTCAGAGACAAGATGCATCACATGGGTATATCGTTCTACCTGTAAATATCTTTTTACCCTGACGGAACCAAACTCGCTTACCCTGCCGATATCATTGCGGCATAAATCGACAAGCATTCGATGTTCAGCCAGTTCCTTTTCATCCGCGAGTAAATCTTTTTCAAGCTCTTTATCATGTTCCGTTGTCTTGCCCCTCGGTCTTGTACCGGCTATCGGATTCCCTGTTACCATTCTGCCTGACGTTTTGATTAAGCTTTCCGGTGACGTGCCGGCAATCGCATAATCGGCAAAATCCAGAAAATACATATAAGGTGAAGGATTCGCGGTGCGCAAATGCCGGTAATAGGAAAATCCTTCTCCAGAAAAACTTGCCTTTAACCGTCTTGAAGGCACGACTTGAAAAATGTCCCCCGCTTCAATATGCCGTTTGCATATTTCCACCTTTCGGCAATAATCTTCTGCTGTTTCCTCATCTTTAAAGGCAGATAATTGCGTTTTTTCTCTTGCTTTTACTGCAGCATCCCCGGTAATGTCAGCGGCTAAGCTGTGCAATCGCTTCTTAAGCTCTTCTTCTGTCGTTTCCTTTGTAAAAGAGTGAACAACCGCATAGATCTTTTGCTGCAAATGATCAAAGACAATAAAATTTTCAAAAAAGAGAAAATGCACATCTGGAATATGCAACTCATCCGGAAGCTCATCGCCGATATTTTCATATTGGCGGATGGTTTCATAGCCGGCGTAGCCGATAGCTCCTCCTTGAAACGGGAATGGCAGATCTTCATCAATTTCCACAACCGGCAGACATGTTTTTAATACGTCAAGCGGCGGTTCCGCAATGAATTCCTCTTTATTATCGTGAACGATATAGCTCTTATCGCCGAAACCTTTTAGTTCGAATGCCGGATTAGATCCGATAAACGAAAATCTTCCGGATGTCTCATGCTTTAACGAGCTTTCCAAAATAAATTTTTTCTTGCCAGGCAGCTTTTCATAAATAAGCACTGGCGTTAACAGGTCACCCTCGAGTTCTTTCATCATGAACATATTTTTTTCTCCCATTTGTTATTACCCTCCATTTTCATTACGATAATTCTTTTCTTCAATAAAAAAAGTCCTCTACACGCATTCATGCAAATGCGTATAGAGGACGATATCGACCGCGGTGCCACCTCCATTGGAACAGAAAACCTGCTCCCGGCTTTTCGAGTACACGAAATGATACTCTATCCTTGTAACGGCGGATTCCGTTCATCCCTACTGGATCATTCTTGTTCAGGATCACTCTCGTAAGCCCATTCTATAACAGCTCATGTACTGGCTTTCACCCTACCCAGCTCTCTGAAACAAAAGCAATGCTATATACTCCTCTTACTTAACGATTTTCGATATGAATTTATCAAATTCTCATTCGAGGTTATCAACATGTAGTAATTTTTTACTTTTTAACAATAAAAAAAGGCCCCCCTCCATAAAAGGACGAGAGACCCGTGGTGCCACCTTCATTAACTAACATACATTAGTTCACTTTAAAGAAATCAAAGCAAAAAAGCTTAAATATCTGTCTTTTGTAACGATAAGACATTCGCCAAAGCCTACTATCCTGCACAAAATGAGTTCGGTTTGGAGGCTCGAAAGTCCATTCACTTATCTTCCTGCACTGATTCGCACCAACCATCAGCTCTCTGATGTATTCGAATAAGCTACTACTCTTTGTCAAAGCCAAATCATCATCAACTTTTATTGGTACCTATCATAAACTTTTTAAAAAGGAAAGTCAAGCATTTATTTTGGCATATGCTTTAGTAAACTTATTTTTCCAGTCAGCGGCAAGCTCGTTTACGTTGAGAACTGTTTCCAGTTCCTGCTTATTTTTACGGCCAAAAAACATTACCTGCGTCGCGCGCAGAACAGAGACTGCCTCTTGATTACGATTCAGGAGCTTTAACGGGCTGTTTGCCGATACAACTCCTTCTTCGATTACTCGAAAAAAGCAGCCTGTGTAACCGGTTTGAATTAATCGCGGTAAAATTCCTTTGACTCCGTTAAATCTCGATATCGTTGAACAAGGTTCTCTGCCTTGTGTTACTTGAATAATTGCATCACCTAATGAAAATATATCTCCTATATAAATATCTTTTTCCAAGGCTCCCTGGACACAAATATTCTCGCCAAACGCCGGCGGCACAAGCTTTGTATTAAATTCCTCTTCCCATTTTTGATAATGTTCATAACAGTAAAGGCATACAGCCCTGTCGGCACCGCCGTGATATTTATGATTGGCAACATCATCACCGATAAAACCTTCACGTAATAACCGGGCTTCCTTCACCACTGTTTTTCCGATTCCAGATTGAAACGGTTCTTCCTGATGTTGTAACGTTTTCGGCTTCCCAATACTTAAGGAAATAATCATCCCTTCCATTTTTTCACCACTTTCTTCATAAAAACTGTATGACACTATTGTACCTCCAATAAGCAGAAATGAGAACGATTCGCCTTTTTCCATAAATTAATTGCAGTTTTTTTTCATGAACCGTGCATATTAATGGTAAGAAAATTCCAATTTCAATGAAGAAGATTTAAAGGGGCAATAACACTCCTTGTATCTGCACTAAATCCAAAAAAGGAGAGGAACATAATGAATCATCCTTTGATTCATACGAAAAAAAGGACTCATACAAAATGGACGATTATTTCCATTTCCCTGATTCCATTAGTCATGACACTCGGCAACTCAATGCTTATCCCGGTATTGCCGGTAATGGAGCAGCATATTACTATTTCCTCTTTTCAATCCAGTATGATTATTACTGTCTATTCGATGGTCTCGATTCCACTTATTCCAATTGCCGGTTTTTTATCAGACCATATTGGAAGGAAAAAAGTGATTATTCCAAGTCTGTTCGTCGCTGCAGCAGGCGGTTTTGTTTGCGGCTGGGCGGCATGGAAGATGCAAGATCCCTATTGGGTCATTTTGATAGGACGTTCTTTGCAAGGCGTCGGTGCTGCGGGGGCAGCCCCTATCGTAATGCCGCTTGTTGGAGATCTGTTTCAAACTGATGAGGAAATTAGTAAAAATTTGGGGATCATTGAAACGGCGAATACGTTTGGAAAAGTATTAAGTCCTATTTTAGGTGCTTTTTTAGCAGGATTTTTTTGGTATTTGCCGTTTTATGCAATTCCTGTTTTCTGTGTTATTTCCATCTTCTTTATGTTTTTTCAAGTTCGAACACTGGAAAAGGAAACAAAAGAACCTGTACCTTTTAAAAAATTTTTACAAAATGTACAAAAAATCTTTCGGAAAAATGGCGACTGGTTGTATGCGATTTTTTTTACCGGTGCTGTCTTAATGTTTTCTTTATTTAGCGTGCTTTTTTATTTATCAGATGTTTTAGAAAAAACCTATCAAATAGTAAATTTGAACAAAGGACTATTACTTGCGTTTCCTCTTGGCGCACTGTGTCTTTCTTCTTATTTGGCGGGAAAAAAGATTAAAGAAAATAAAAAACTGATGAAATGGATGATATTCGTCAGTTTACTTTTTATCTCGGTTTCGATCGTCTTATTAAGCTTTTCTGTTCAATTATTTTTTATGATTTCGATGTTTTTTTTCAGCGGTATTGGGATAGGCTTATCGCTTCCTTGCTTAGATGCATTCATTACCGAGGAAATCGAGACAGAAGAACGGGGAACGATTACTGCATTTTATCATTCCATGCGTTTTATCGGCGTTGCCTTAGGACCGCCAATAACTGCGATCATTATGAATCAGTCGGAAAAAGGGATATTTTACCTTCTTTGCGGATTATCGGCCTTTTCTGCCATCATCGCTTTATTTAAAATACGCCCTGAGAGTAAACAAACTGCAAAATAATAACCGTTTTATCATTGAATGTTTTAAGGGCTAAGACCTCCACCTCTAAGCGAAGCGTAGGTGGGATTTTTCAATCAGGTGGAGTAGATTCTCCACCTGATTTCTCTAGTTTTCCGTTTACTGAAACGAGTTCACTAAAAATATTAATTGCCTGCTGTCCAACTTTATGCTAGTATCAATATATAGTATTTTTTCTGAAAAAGGGAATACTATATATTGATTTTGAATCTAGTTTCTTTTAACTGATCCGTAGTCTCTTTTTCCTGCTTCTCCAGAAGCGGGAGCTTTTTTTCTTTTTGACATTAGAAAATACCGTTTCCTCTCTGGAAACGGTATTTTCTAACATTTTTCTCTAGCCTTTTCTAATCTCTTTTTACCCATCATTTCTCTCCAGCTCAACAACCTTTTTTGCTTGTTGTTCCGATTCTGAAGCCCCCATAAAGCTTTGTCCTTTAAAATACCCGTTTTCTTCAATGACAACGGTATTCATATGAGCGGTTCCTTCAAAGTGACCGGATTCATATATATGAATTTTTTCTTCTACATGAACCTCACCTTTGACTTTTCCGGCAATGAAGAGATTGCGGCATGTAATAGAGTGTTCAATGTACCCTTCTTTTCCGACTGTCACATCCCCGGAGCAGTCAATTTCGCCAAAAATTTCTCCATCTATGCGAATACTGGAATCAACGTGTAAGTTTCCCTCTACCTTTGTCCCGGAACCAACAATTGTCGAAATTTCATTTAGTTTTTTCTCATCTTTTTGCTTTGTAAACATATTGGAATATTCCTTCTTTCCGTTCAGGGATTACTTGTGAAAGGTCATGTAAAAATATGGATCAATGAATTCCTCGTTTTTCAAGATTTCATAATGAAGATGGACACCGGTGCTTCTTCCGGTTGTCCCCATTTTCCCGATTTGATCCCCTTTTTTTATTTGTTTTCCGACTTCAACATCTATGTCATTCAGATGACCATAACGGGTGACATACTCCCCATGATTAATAGAAATAAATTTCCCATACCCTCCATTGCGGCCGGCTTCTGTCACAACTCCGTCAGCCGTTGCATATACCGGCGTATTTAATGGAGCTGCAAGATCAATTCCACTATGATAGGATGTTATCCCTGTAAAAGGATCCTTTCTATTTCCATATGTTGAAGACATTCTTCCCTCATTCACAGGCATGATAGTTGGAATTGTCCGCAGCTGTTTTTCATAGGCTAAAATACGTTCAACCGTATTTTCAAAGTTATGTATCAATTCCGGCAGCTCTTCTTTCATTTGTAACGTTTGTGCAGAAATGAGCTGGTTGTTGTTTACTGCATTATTGATGAACAAACCGCCGCTGCCGTCTTCCCGTTCACTCCCATTGGTATCAATTGGCAAATTCAGATCGAGATTATTCAAACGATTTTCAAGTTCTTTAAACTCCTCAATCGAACTTTTCACGGCTAAAGCATTTGCTTGTAAATGGAAAAACTCCGCTTCCATCTTCTCCATTTCTTTTTCCTTTTTTGCAAGTTGTTGTGATAAATCCTCTTTTTCCAGTTGTATTCCATTCATGATGATCGTTAAACCTGTGATAATTACCGGAAGAATAAGAATGAGAGATACGACACTAAAAACAAGCATTTTTGATAGATGAAATTGCTTAACAGAAGCATCTGCAGCCGAAGTTAAAATGACACTCCATTTATTTGCCTTTTTCTTTTTTTTGCGCAAATGCTTCCTTCTGAAATGAAAATATCGCAGAAATAAGTCCCTCCTCCGCTTTTCTTTGTCCAGCTCCGCCGGCTAGCCGCTCGAGGTCTTAAGCCAAACCTACATAAAGTCATAATGCGGACTTTATGTAGGTTCGTCTTAAGCTTGTCGCGGCTGACCAAGCCGCCTCCGCTTTTCTCTGTCCAGCTCCGCCGGCTAAACCGTACGACTGTTTCGCCATTTGGATCGAAGGCAAAAAACGCCTTCGGTCCAAATGGCTCCAACATCCTATCGGTTTGACCAAGCCGCCTCCGCTTTTCTTTGTCCAGCTCCGCCGGCTAGCCGCTCGAGGTCTTAAGCCAAACCTACATAAAGTCATAATGCGGACTTTATGTAGGTTCGTCTTAAGCTTGTCGCGGCTGACCAAGCCGCCTC
>JAGKQJ010000122.1 GCA_017898095.1 Bacillaceae bacterium Marseille-Q3522
GTATTAATACATAGAAAATATTAAAAGGAGAAATTATTGCTATGGAATTGCGTCATCTTCATTATTTTTTAACAGTTGCGGAAGAACTTCATTTTGGCAGAGCTGCGGAACGTCTGCAGATGACACAGCCTCCGCTTAGCCAGCAAATCCGCCAACTCGAAGAGGAAATCGGAGTAGATCTTTTTAAAAGAAGCAAGCGTCATGTTGAATTAACGATTCCGGGTCAATTTTTTCAAAAAGAGGTCAAACATGCGCTTGCGCAGCTGGATCAGGCCGTAGAAGTTGCCAAGCGGGCATCAAGAGGAGAAATTGGCAAGGTAACGGTTGGTTTTGTCGGTTCAGCCACCTATGAAATTTTGCCTGATATCGTCCGTGAATACCGCTATAAATATCCAAATATTTCTGTTTCTCTTCATGAATTATCCACCCCTGACCAATTAATTGCTTTAGATGAAGGAAAAATTGATGTCGGTATGCTTCATCCGCCGATCAATAATCCGCTTATTGCAACAGAAGTAATCCATAGGGGAACCGGGGTTTTGGCAATTCCCAAAAATCATTCGCTAGCTGAAAAAACATCGATCTATATAGACGATTTAATGAATATTCCTTTCGTTGTTGTTTCCCGAAATATATGGCCGGGATTATATGACGAATTTATTTCTCTTTTTCATGATGCCGACTTCTCCCCGGAAATTGCCCAGGAAGCGACGGAATATCAAATGGTCGTCGGACTTGTCTCCGCAGGTATCGGCATCGGCGTTTTGCCTAAAACCGCGGAGAAATTATTCAAGTTGGATATTGTCTACAGGGAGATTGAAAACCACAAATTGAATGCAGTTCTTTCGCTTGCATATCGCAAAGAGGATAACAATCCGGCATTAGAAAATTTTCTTTCTGTTTCAAGGAAAGTGTCAGAAAATACGCTTAATGGGAAAAAGAAACGTTAGTAATTGAGACAGAAATTTTTTAGAATTAAATCACTATTATGGGTAATGGATTTTTTCAGGCTGATTTTTATGTTCATTGCTTGATTCGGCTATTATTCGTGGTAAAGTTAAAGCATGTGAAAATTTCTACAAGACGCTGTTCAAAAAGGACTAATTAGAGGCAGGTTGCGTTGGGCCAGATTAAAACGGTTGAAAAAGTTTTTCCGGCTGCCGATTTCTGAAATTTTATCGTCTGTTCCGGGCTTAGATACCGAAAACACTTCCGCCTGTGCGGTTGCTGCGCGCTTGATTCTCATGCGTTAACTTTTTTGAACAAGCACGACAAGAATATGATGTGTGTTGGAGGCAAATCAATATGTACAAACTGATCGCAATAGATATGGATGGAACATTATTAAACGACCAGCAAGAAGTAACCACGGAAGTGATGGAGACGCTGCATGCTGCAAGAGCAATAGGTGTAAAAATTGTCCTTTGTTCCGGTCGCCCGATTGGCGGAATCCGCAGATATTTAAAAGAATTGCAATTAACGGAAGAGGGAGACTATGTCATCGCCTTCAACGGAGCGCTTGTGCAAAATGCCCATACAAATGAAGTGGTATCGGAAATTTCTCTCGAATATGATGATTTAGTCGATTTGTACAAGCTTAGTCTCGAGTTGAATACGCCGATGCACTTTTTTGATGCTACGGAAGTGTATACACCAAATCGTGATATCAGTAAGTATACCGTATTGGAATCTTATTTAACGCATGTGCCATTACACTTTCGCAATGTGGAGGAAATGCCGAAAGACATGATGATTCCCAAAGTCATGTATATCGATGACCCGGAAAAATTAGTTCATACGATCGCTTCCATTCCCGCAACTGTACGGGAAAAGTACACAATGGTAAGAAGTTCGCCTTACTTTTTTGAGATCCTTCATCCTAAAGTAGGAAAAGGAAATGCAGTGAAGCAATTGGCTGAATATCTTGGGATCAAACAGGAAGAAGTGATGAGCATAGGTGATAACGGAAATGATTTATCGATGATTGCATATGCCGGTTGCGGTGTTGCAATGGCAAATGCAATCCCGGAAGTAAAGGAAATCGCCAATTTCCATACACTGTCCAATAATAACAACGGAGTAGCCCATGCGATTCGCGAGCTTGTGTTGAAAAAATAATTCGTCTTGCTATCTTTTCAGTGATAGGAAAATTTTATCGCAGATTAAGGGGCAGTAATACCCCCACCTCAAAAATGGAGGTGATACCAGTCATTTTAGGTGGGGGATAAACTGCCCCTAAAAGCCCGATTGGTGAAATAAGAATTTTCTTTGGGCTTTAGCCCTTAGAAAATTCAATCGGGCTTCGCGCGACTAACCATCAGTGGGGATGAAAGAAAACCCCCACTGATGGAAGTTTCACTTTATGGATCGGATCTTTTAAAAAAATTTTTTCTTTAGTGACTGAGAATGAAATCAAGCATTTTGCTAATTTATTTAATATTAAAGTTTCTGAATTTACTTGAACATTTATGTTAAAAAATATTCAAAATCATTGCATCCCGAAAAAAATAGGCATACGATGAAAGTAAATTGTTTTAAAAATGAGGTGTTTATTTTGACAAGTGAGATTTCAAAATCGATGTTGGAAAAATATGCTGAGCAGATTCGTGAGAAAGCAGCGAATCAAGTTATTAAAAATGCGGTAATGAAGAACGGGCTGAAAGCAGCGACAATCAATAATGATGCCATTGTAGCAATGAATCCGGTATTTTCCGAAGAAATTAACACCGGGAAAGTTGCCAACCAAAAGCAAAGTGGGCGCTGCTGGATGTTTGCGGCACTGAACACGTTCCGGCACAGAATGAATGACCTGTTTCATTTGCAAGACTTTGAGCTATCACAAAATTATACAAATTTTTGGGATAAATTAGAGAAAGCAAATTATTTCTTAGACAATATTATCAAAACTGCTGATGAGCCTTTGGAAGGAAGATTAGTGGCTTGGCTTTTAACAACGCCGCAGCAGGATGGTGGTCAGTGGGATATGCTTGTTTCGATTATTAAAAAGTACGGTGTTGTTCCGAAAGAAGCGATGCCGGAAACTTTTCAAAGCAGTCAATCAGCTGATTTGAATGCCGTCCTGAATGTGAAGCTGCGCCAGGATGCCCATAAATTACGCTCTTTACATGAAGAAGGGCAAACAAACGAACAGCTTCTAAAAGAAAAAGAGAAAATGATCGCCGAGATCTATAAAATTCTTGCCTTTTCTTTAGGTGAGCCGCCAAAAACGTTTGATTTCGAGTACCGCGATAAAGATAATGTTTTTCACAGAGATTTGGGGATTACGCCGCTTGCCTTTTTTGACAAGTATATCGGGCTTGATTTAGATGAGTATGTAAGCATCATCAATGCACCGACAAAAGATAAACCGTATGGGAAGACATACACCGTGCAGTTTCTTGGCAATGTGGTTGGTGGAAAGCCAATCAAATATTTAAATGTCGATATGGAAACCTTTAAGCAACTTGCTGTTAAACAGCTCACAGAAAAGGAAACCGTTTGGTTCGGCTGCGATGTCGGCAAGTCCTCCCACAGAGAAACCGGGATCATGGACACAGCTCTTTATGATTACGAAAAAGCATTTGGCTTTGATTTAGCGATGACGAAAGCTGATAGGCTCGATTATCATGGAAGCTTGATGACACATGCAATGGTGCTGACTGGCGTAAATGTAATAGACGGCAAACCGGTAAAATGGAAAGTTGAAAACAGCTGGGGCGATAAACATGGTAACAACGGTTATTTTGTCATGAGCGACAAGTGGATGGATGAGTACACTTATCAAATTGTAATAAACAAAAAATATCTTTCTGAAGACTTGAAAAAAGCCTGGGAACAAGACCCGATTGAACTAAAACCTTGGGATCCGATGGGTTCACTTGCAATGATGCGGTAAATAAAAGAAAAAAACGTGTCTGTATGGACACGTTTTTTTTGATAGAGTAGCAGATTTTAAAAGATGCAAGTTCTTATATTATCACAGATTAAGGGGCAGTAATATCCCCGCCTCAAAAATGGAGGTAAGACCAATCATGTTAGGCGGGGGATAAACTGCCCCTAAAAGCCCGATTGGTGAGATAAGAAATATCTTAGAGCTTCAGCTCTTAGAAAAATCAGTCAGGCTCCGCGTGATAAGAATTTTCTTAGGGCTTTAGCCCTTAGAAAATTCAACCAGGCTCTGCGTGGTAAGTTTTTTCTTAGGGCTTTAGCCCTTAGAAAAATCAATCGGGCTTAGCGCGGCTAACCATCAGTGGGGGATGAAGGCCGACTAAGACCGCAACGTCCTGTTGCAACGTCGGCACTAGTACGTCCTGTACGTCTACCGACTAAAAGGCGCAACGTCCTGTTGCAACATCGGCACTAGTACGTCCTGTACGTCTACCGACTAAGACCGCAACGTCCTGTTGCAATGTCGGCACTAGTACGTCCTGTACGTCGAAAAAGTCACACTGATGGAAGTTTCACTTTATAAAAGCTATCTCAATTGCTTTTTGCAAACGTTGTAACCCTTCCAACGTTGTTTGTTTATCTGTATGTGTAAAATTTAACCTCATTTGATGGTGTTTCACATGATCCGTATAGAAGTAAACGCCGGGAACAAAAGCAACGCCTTCTTTTGCTGCGATTTTTAAAAGCTTGTCTGTGTCTATATCTTTTGCTAATTCAAGCCAAAGAAACATGCCCCCATGCGGTTCCTCCCAGTTAGCGGAAATCCCCGGCTGCTCTGCTAATAAAGCAGACATCATTTTCATCCGTTCATAATAATGGCGGCTGATTTTTCTTATATGACTGTCTAAATCAAACGAGGTTAACAAATGATACAAGGTTTGCTGGTCAAGCGAACTCGAATGTGTATCGGCAACACGTTTTACATTGACTAATTTTTCGATCACTCTCGTATCCGCGATTGCCCAGCCGGAACGCAACGCCGGAGCAACAATTTTTGAAAAAGAACTCGTATATATTACACAGTTATTGTTCGCTTTTCCTTCCATATCGAGCGAAAAAATCGTCGGGAATTCTGCCCCTTTTGTAAATTTAAGGTCGCCGTAAGGATCATCCTCTAAAATAAGCACTTGATTTTTTTTACAAATCTCAATTAATTGTTGTCTTTTTTCAACACTCCAAACATATCCTGTCGGATTAGAAAAGGAAGGTGTAACATAGATTAGCTTCGGCTTGTATTCTTTCAACTTTTTTTGCAGCTCTTCCATATCCATTCCATCTTTGTCCCCGCCAATGGAAATAATCGTTGCTCCGCGGGATTCGAATACTTGTGTTGCGCCAAAAAAGGCTGGACTTTCCACAAACACAACATCATGCGGATCAAGCATAACGCGCGATACGAGGTCAATTACTTGCTGTGACCCGGTTGTAACGAGGGTTTCTTCCGGAGTTGCGAAGATTCCTTTCCCTACCATGCGTTTGCAAATTTCTTCTCTTAATGGCCAGTAGCCTTCCGTTGCTCCATACTGTAATGTAGCTTTTCCTTCTGCCATTACGCTTTGAAAAGCTGTACTTATTGCCTCCAGTGGAAAAAACTCTTCTGATGGTAACCCGCCTGCAAAGGATATGACTTCCTTTGATTGTGCATGCTTTAAGATTTCTTTAATGATATTTGTGTCGAGCCATTCTGAACTTGGTGAAAAGCGGTATTCCATCTTTTGTACCTCCAAATATAATATCTATTCCATTTCATGTATACTTATTCGAAAAATGATAAAAAACATTGAATTTTTAAGGAAGTAATTGCTCCTTCTATGTATACAATACTCAAATTATACACCAGATTGCATCAGAAAACGAACTAATTTTTTTCGTTTTTGCTTGCAGTTTATGGTAATATGGAAGTGGTAAAACTTTTTAAATGGAATAGGAAATATGAAATTCCAAAAGAGGTGCATTTCTATGAATTACGGCCGAATAGAAGTGATAAAAGGAGATATTACAAAATTAAGTACAGATGCAATAGTTAATGCGGCAAACAATACTCTGCTTGGCGGAGGAGGGGTAGACGGAGCTATTCATAAGGCAGCCGGACCACTATTGCTTGAAGAGTGTAAAACTCTCGGCGGCTGCGAAACAGGTGAAGTAAAACTTACAAAAGGGTATCAGTTGCCGGCAAAATATGTGATACATACAGTAGGGCCGATATGGCGGGGAGGAAGCGCTGGAGAAGCAGATTTGCTGCGCTCATGCTATATTCATTCCATTGAACTCGCAGTGCAAAATAATATAAAATCAATTGCCTTTCCTGCCATCAGTACGGGAGTTTACGGTTATCCGTTAGAAGAAGCTTCGGCCATTGCCTGTGAAGCAGTGAAAAGCATGCTCAAAGCCTGCCCTCAAGAAATAGACAAAGTGTATTTTGTCTGCTTTGATGGCCGGACCTATCAGTGTTATTTGCATTTATTAGCGGGATTTTATGGTACAAGGGAGAAAAAATAGAGAAGTTATTAAATTTCTAATTTAGTTGTATGGCCACCTCCTTTTAACGAAAAGCTAAGTTAGTGGCCATATGCAAAGCATTCACTTAATATTTGAAGAGGTAAAAAAGTGTACTATTCTTTAAATGTTTCTTTCAGCCATGCTCTTTTGCCGCATTTTGGACATTTAAGGTATTTGCCCTTTGCACCTCCATTTAATGTAAAAAGATCTTTGAAGAATCCAATAGAAAATTTGTGGTGACAGTTTGAGCATATATAAGCATTTGTTTCTTTATGGTAATAAACTAATCCTAATAGTAAAGTTAATAAAATTCCTGTGAATAGAAACGGAATTATTCCGCCAAAAGATACTGCAATAGGGAAACCGGATACTGTAATAAAAACGTAACATCCTAAAAAAATATAAGTCATTACATCCGTTTTTTTGTGCTTTTCCTTTTTTTTCAGAAGATTATTTACTTCATCAACGCTCTTCATCTTAATCGTACCCGTATTTTTAAGTTGCTCCGTAATCACTTGTAATTTTTCTTTGCTCTCAGTCAATAGTTTTATTTGTTCTTCTAATTTATCTTGTTGATCTGTTAAAATTTTTTCAAAAAATTCATTGTTTGCCTTATCATCTCCGCCGACAATTGATTTTATTTCATTGAGAGAAAAACCTAGAGCCTTATACAGACAAATACATTTTAAAGTCGTAACATCTTCATCTGTATAAAGCCTCCTCCGCCTTCACTTATTTTAGAAGGCCTCAACAACCCTTTCTTATCATAAAATTGAATGGTTCTTACACTAACACCGCACTTTTCAGCTACCTCTCCGGTAGTATACATTTCCTTCATACTTAATCACCTCAAATAAATCTTACATCATTACTTAACGTCACAAACAATACCTTACCTACAGTAACAAGAGGATTTTTAAAAATATTTATCTTTGATGATGAATACAACATCATTTATTGTTGGAGGAGTTATGAGTTTTCATAATAATGAAAAGGGAGAAGAAATATCGTAAAATATTTTCTTCTCCCTCCGGGATTCTAGTATTCAAAAACGGTTTTCTATCTTATGCCTTGTTTCTGCTTATTGATTCACCTGATTCAGCCGTTGTTTTCTTTTTAAATAAAGACTGGTACCTAGGCCGGCAGCGATCAGCAGCACACCAATGATGATCAGATTGTACATATTGGTAGCTGTATTTGGAAGTGCATTTCCGCTGTTTGCGGATGGATTATTTCCATTATTATTGTTGCCGCCGTTGTCGGTATCTGGTTTTGTTGGTTCCGGATTTTCGCCAGGTTTGTTAGGATCATCAGGGTTTTCGCCATTGCTTATCTTTTCAAAAACCGCATATTCACTGAAGTGATCCACATATCCATAAACAACACCGTCTTCATAGTCGCTTCCGACTTCCGTTAACGTGTTGCTATTACGATCGACATGATATACTTTTGGATCTTTTGCTTCTTTGTCAAGCAGGAACATGAGCGTTACTTCGTCATTAAATGTCGTAAGCTCTTTTCCATCCTGTTCGATCTTAAAGTCATAAACATCTGTTAGTGCATCTTCCACTGGTGCAGTTTTTACGATTTTAATAACAGCATCTGCGTCAGCCAAGTTGGATGCCGGGATATTCAAGCCGACTTTTTCATTATTGATCGTGATCCATGGATGTTGATGAGCTTTCAATAATTGAACCTGCTCTTTTGTCAATTGCAATTCAATCGTGTTTAGATCTGCAGTATTTGGTAAATAAACAGCTACATCATTTGCATGTTGGGCATAAGCAGTAAACGATTCATCGAAGACAACTTTACCGTTGTTGTTTTCAATCGTTACAGAAGGTTCAAATACTTCCGTAATACGACCTTCTATTGCAGGAGCAACGGTGCTGTTTTCGTGTTTTTGCAAATACTCCGTGAATACTTCATAGTCGGCGATGCCTAAATCTTCGCTGTTTTTACCTTCTTTCAAAATATCATAGCCGTCGCCGCCCTTACCAATAAAGGCGTTTGTTACCATTTTATATGTTTTGTCCAACTCGATCGGCGTGTATGAACCGTCGGCATTTTCAATATCGGCAGATAAAATCCGATCACCGGCAGGTCTTGATTTTGTAAAGCTGTATCGCATACCGGCTACTTGAGGGAATGCTCCGGCAACATTTTCGACATTTTTCACGCCATTTTCCAGGGCTGCAATAATTTGCTCGCCGGTTACATCTACTAGATAAAGCGTATTTCCATACGGCAGCACGGTTCTTACTTCACCTAAGGTAATGTCGCCTACATCAATCGATTCGCGAATGCCGCCGCCATTTTGAATCGCAATCGCAGTGTCTGCCCCTTTTATCGTACTTCTTGCTTTATCCAGCATCCCATCGGCAATTAAATTTCCAAGATTTGTTTCTTTTGTTCTGACATTGCCGCGGAAACCATCAAGTTCAACATCTGTTCTTCCAACAACTTCATTTACAATTACATCCAGTTCTGCTTTGTAGTTATCAATAATCGGTTTTGCAGTTTCATCTTCTGGAATGCTTTCATCAATTGGAATTAACTTACCGGTTGACTCATCCGGAATAACGTTCCCTTCGTAATCAAAGGCAACATCGAGACGTCCTAAAAATTTATTATGTTCATTTGCTTGAACAATGATGGTCGGCGTTTCATCATGCTCCGTGACAACCGGAGGATCAACTAATGTATGAGAATGGCCGCCAACGATAACGTCAATTCCTTCTACTTCTTCAGCAAGAACAAGGTCGCGGTTATACCCGATATGGGATAAAGCGACAATTTTATTAACGCCTTCAGTTTCCGTAATTTCTTTCACCGTTTTTTCCGCTGCAGCAGTTGCATTGTTAAAAGTAATGTTGTCTCCAGGACTGGAAGCTTCAACTGTATCTTCCGTTGTCAGTCCGAATAAGGCAACTTCTTCTCCGTTAACATCCAAAATCACATAAGGGTAAATTCCCGGGTCTTTTGTTTCACCGGCTTGGAACGTTTGCGGCGCTTTTAATAGACCACTTAAAGCCGGTTCCTTGCTAAAATCAAGATTGGAGCTAATGATAGGGAAATCTGTTTGTTTAATAAATTCGGCCAAAGTAGCAGGACCGTCATCAAATTCATGATTTCCTAATGTCATCGCATCATACTTCATCAATTTCATAAATTCAAGGTCGGCTAAACCTTTCCATTCGGTATAATAAAGATCTCCTGAGAAAACATCACCTGTGTCTACTAAAATGTTATTTTCCGCAGTCTTCCGTTCATTTTTCACAGCCGTTACACGTCTTGCGACGTTATCCAAATGGGCGTGTGTGTCATTTGTATGCAGAATCGTCAAATCCCATGTATCATCTTTGGGAAGATTCATCGTGTATTTGGCATATCCCTCTGCAGCTTCGCCAGCATATTCAATGTTTTCTCCGATAAAATCTTTGGCTAATGGAGAAGAATTGAACTTGACTTTTACATCGGCACCGTATACCGGAGCGAAAGACCAGTTGCCATCTGCTGCCGGGTTAATCGTTTTTTCTTCCATAATATAGTCGCTGAGAACTTGTCTGTTTTCAACGGTAGTACTTAAAACAACTTTACTAGAATTAATATTCGGGAAGTGACCGCCGCCGGAAGCCCGGTAGTTATTTGATACAACGAGAAATTCCTGTTTAGGGTCAATTTCTTTTCCCTCATATTGCAAGTTTTTGATTCTTGAGCTTTCAGCGTTTACGACAGTCCCGCTTCTATCGTATTTTGCAGGCTCCGTGACATCAATTTCATATGTAACGCCGTCGATGACATCGAAATTGTAAGTTGGGAATTCGGTATTAATCAAATCTTGTTCATCTGTTTTGCCGGGATCAATTTGGTTAAACTGTCCTGCACTCATTTCCAGCCATTCTTTTATTTCAGCGCCTGTCAGTTTCAAAATATAGACAGTATTATCATAAAGATATAAATCACCGATGTTTTTAATGGCAAGATCGCCTTTAGCAATATTTGTGTAATAATCCGCACCTTGACGTCCGCCTGCTTTAAAAGGAGCACCTGCGGATAAAATCGGCAGATTGCTATATTCTGTGTCTGCTAATTCTTTTTCTGCAAACCACTTCTGTGCATCTGTTACGATTTGGATAGACGGATCATCCTGTACAAGCGCGAAAAAGCTGTTAATTGGTGCTTCTGTTTGTCCGACAGGGGTGCGGACATATTCCAGCGTTTTATTATGTGCATCTTTAATGGCATCTGTAATTACCGGATCAGCTTCCGTAACAGAAGTAATTGGTTCTGCTTTTGACTGTGAGTCGGTAACTTTCCAGTCGCCATCGACTTGCTGAAGCGTCATGTCAATAACACCGAGATGGCTTCCCCAGCTTTTTGGCATAACGACCGGAATGCCGTTAATGGTTCCTTTTTCGTTATCAATTAAATTACCCTTATAACTGGTGCCAGGGAAAAGACCATGCTGGTGACCGGAAACGATTGCGTCAATGTCCGCTACTTTTAAAGCAAGATCATAAACCGCATTTTCCGCATTTTCACCCTGTTCCTGAGGGACAATTCCGGTATGCGCGAGAACAATAATCAGATCGGCACCGGCTTGTTTCATTTCCGGAATCACTTTTTGCGCGGATTTAACGATATCTTCTGCTACCACTTTGCCTTCAAGATTAGCTTTGTCCCATGTCATAATCTGCGGAGGGGCAAAACCGGTATAACCGATTTTCAATGTTTGCGTATTCCCGTTACTGTCCGTTACTTCTTTTTCAACAATTTCATATGGGTCAAAATAATAACTGCCGTCCGGTTTAAGTACGTTCGCATTTACAATTGGAAAGTCGGCTGCCTCCAAAGATTTATCGAGGAAATCCAGTCCATAATTAAATTCATGGTTACCGACCGTACCCGCATCATAATCTAACAGATTCATCGTTTTATAGATAGGCAGGCCATCCTCAAATTCTTCCGGATGTTTGTTAATATACTCACCAAGCGGACTTCCTTGAATCGTATCTCCGTTGTCGACAAGGATCGTATTCTTTGCTTCGTTTCTGTACTTGTTGATTAATTTCGCTGTTCTTGCCAGACCGTAAGAACTCGTTGCTGCGTCACCGTAGTAATTGTAGTCCATTACATTGGAGTGCAAGTCGGACGTTTCTAGCAATGTCAACTCAACAACAGGCATTTCTTCTGCCTTTACTTCAGAAGCCGGTAAGAAAGTTGGCAGAAGACTGAAAAGCAAGAGAAAGATTGCAAAAATATGAATACTTTTGCGCATAAGGTGAAGCATTGTTTTTTTCATAAAAACCACCTTTCAACAAAATTTTATCTTACTCTATCATTTTCGATAAAATTTGTTAATTTACCTTCCGAATTTCGTAAATCAATGGTAAATATATTGTAAATGAGGTAAAAATGACTA
>JAGKQJ010000123.1 GCA_017898095.1 Bacillaceae bacterium Marseille-Q3522
TTATAACCGTCCTCTCCAGTAGCAACTGGTGCTTTTTGCTGTAAAATACATTCGATAAATTCATTAATAACGCCTGAGTTTGTTTGCTGATCATTTGTTTGCATCACGTCCAAGCGAAATTGTTCCGTTGTACCGTCTCTTTTTTCAAACAAAAGCGAAAACTCCGGATCTGTATATATTTTTAATACTCCCTTTTCCCCATAAATGATTGTGCTGTTATCTTCTTGTCCGTAATATGTCCAGCTGAAAGCGGCAGTCCCGATGGATCCGCCTTTCATTTTGATCATGCAAATCATATTATCCGCTACTTGAATAGGCTCGCCGCTTTCATATTTCTTATCTAATGTTGTCTGAAATGATTGAATATTCTCTATTTCATCCTCTAATAAATATCGGATGAGATCGATTTTGTGAATTCCAAGATCGCCGCCGACGCCAAAAAAAGAACGCTGCGGATCAAAAAACCAAGTGTTTCTCCCTTTTGATGCACTCCATGTTTCCGGACCTTTATGGCCAAATGTTGTTTTAAAGGTAAGAATTCTTCCTAACTCGCCATTTTTGATCAGTTGTTTTGCTTTTTGATGGGATGCGGTCAAACGCTGGTTGTGGGCACACATAAGGATTTTTCCGCTCTCCTTTTGTGCCATTAAAATTTTCTTTGCTCCTTCAAGTGTATTCGCGATCGGCTTTTCGCAGAGTACGTGCTTACCACTTCTTAAAGCAGAACTCGTTACGATAGGATGCATCTCATTCGAGGTGCAATCACTAATCGCATCGATTGCCGGGTCTTGGATAATTTCTTCAATTGATGCAGAAACTTTTCCGCCGAATAACCGGGCAAGCTCCTTTGCCCGCTCCGTGTTCCGGTCAAAAAATGAGATAATTTCTGTTTTTGAATGTTTCGCATATTCAGGAGCATGCCTCAATCTGGCAATTGAACCGCAGCCGATAATCCCTATCCTGACTTTATTCATCTTTTTACCCACCCCTTTCGCTACGTTCAACGTACGGAATTAAGTTGTTTCTGATTTTGTACTCATTTTCGGGAATTATGTCCCCATTCTGCTGAGTTATGTCCTCTTTTTGCAGATTTATGTCCCCATTCCGGATGCTTTTGTCCTCTTTTTCTGTATTTTTGAGCCGAACCTTGATTTCTTATCTCCTCAGGACTGATTTTACAATAGATTCTTTTGCTCTTTTTATTTTTTGTCCTCATTTTTCTCGTTTATGTCCCCATTCTGCGGAGTTATGTCCTCATTTTGCAGATTTATGTCCCTATCCCACGAATTTATATCCCCATTCCGAATGCTTTTGTCCTCTTTTTCTGTTTTTTTAAGCCGAACTGAGATGTCCACGTCCTCTAATTACTTAATTTTTCAATTATTCCATTTTATTATATAAAAAGCTTGAACAAGGAATAGTCAGCTTCTTTCAGTTTGCGCTGAAACACGATCACTTTCAGCTTGCATTCGTTCATATTAAGAAATAAACACAACAATTTCCTTCTTTAGGCATTCTTTTTTTGCAATAATACAGCAAGTATAATAATGGCGCCTTTTACCAGTCCTTGGAGATATGGAGATACATTCATTAAATTCATCATATTATTTATAATGCCAAGGATTAAAATGCCGGCAACTGTACCGAGAATTTTCCCTTTTCCGCCTGACATTCTTGTTCCGCCGATAATGACTGCGGCAATCGCGTCGAGTTCGTAAGAATAACCGGAAGATGCGGAGGATATTGAGTTTAACCGGGATGACTCAATTACTGCGCCAAGTCCGACAAGTAATCCGCCGATCATGTAGACGCCAATTTTCACACGCTCCGTCCTGATTGCAGACAGAAGAGCAGCTTTTTCATTGCTTCCGATTGCATAAACGTATCGGCCAAACCTGGTTTTATGCAAAATCATGTAGGCAAAAACAACTACGAAAATAAACAAGTAAATCGGATAGGCCATCCCGAATAAATAGCCATTGGCAATTTGAGAGTAGACAGTATCCGTGCCGGAAACACTGCCTCCATTTGCAAAATAAAGTGATAACGATCTGGCAGCCGCCATTGTCCCCAGCGTAACAATAAACGGATTGATCCTTCCTTTCGTTACAAGTATGCCATTTATGAAACCAACAAATAATCCAAACAATAAAGCGGTAATAACCGCCAGTCCGGCATTTTCCGTAGCATTCAAGAGCATAATTGTGATCGTTCCCGTTAAAGCAAGAACAGAACCAACAGATAAATCAATGCCGCCGGAGATAATAATAAACGTCATTCCGACTGAAATAATCCCGATAATCGAAACTTGACGCAAGATATTGCTCAAATTTATAACTGACAAAAAATCGGGATGAGCGATTGATGAAAGAATAATCAACACAACCAAAGCAATAAATACACTGTATTCAGACCGTACATGTGACCAGGTAACATTCGTTTTCATTTGTGGATTCATGTGATTAATGCTCCTTTTTCTAATCCTGTAGCCAGCCGCATAATTGCCTCCTCTGTTGCCTGTTTTCTGTCCAACTCCCCCGCAAACTCCCCTTGAAACAAAACGATAATCCGGTCACAAATTTTTATTAATTCAGGAGATTCGGAAGAAAGAACAATCAAAGATTTTCCTTGTTGCGAAAGCCTGCTGATAAGATCATAAATTTCCGTTTTTGCACCGACATCAATTCCCTGGGTCGGATTATCAAGAATCAGAATATCAAGACCGGCAGCTAGCCATTTTGCCAGCAGCACCTTTTGCTGGTTTCCCCCGCTCAAATAGGCAATCGATTGTTTCGGCTGATCTACTCGTATTTTTAAGGAAGTTTGATATTCCAAAAATCGTTGATACTCCATTTCTCTTCTAATCATTCCATTTTTAGAAAATTGTTTAAGTGTCGTTAAGCTAAAATTTTCAATAACCGTTAAATCCGGTATGATGCCGTTTTCTTTACGATTTTTCGGTAAAAGTCCGATGCCATTTTTTAATGCATCCAACGGGTGATGAATCTCTAATTTTTGTCCGTAAAGAAACAGTTCGCCGTTATCTTTTCTGAGGTACCCGAAAATTGACTCTGCCAGTTCTGTTCTGCCATCGCCGGCGAGACCGGTTATGCCCAATACCTCTCCTTTTTTAAGCTGAAAGCTGATGTTTTGAAAATAAGGTTTTAACGTAAAATCCTTAACTTGCAGAACGGTTTCCCCAATTGGATGCTCGACATCATAATGCTCGCTTGCGATTTCTTTTCCAATCATTAATTTCGTTAACATCTCTTCATTTGTTCCGGTAATTTTTCCACTGCCGGAAACGTAACCATCGCGCAGCACTGTATAAGAATCACAAATATCGAGCACTTCTTTTAACTTATGGGAAATATAAATAATGCTAACATTCTGTTTTTTCAAAGAAACTATTATATCCTTTAGGTGGCTAATTTCATAATCTGTTAATGATGTTGTCGGTTCATCCATGATGATCAATTGTGATTCGTAAAGGAGAGAACGGGCAATTTCTATTGCCTGCTTTATCGAAGCATTTAATTCGGAAACGTACGCTTTCGGATGAACATGTACGCCCAAACTTCCGAGTAACTGTTCTGTTTTTTTACACATTCGCTTTACATCTAAAAAACCGGCTGCTGTCCGTAATTCTCTGCCAAGAAAAATATTTTCATATACTTTTAAATCGTTAATAACATTTAATTCTTGGTGGATAAAATGAATCCCGCTGTCCTGTGATTTTTTTGGCGAAGAAAATAGCTGTTTTTCGCCATTCAACCATATTTCCCCTTTGTCTGCCGGAAAAACGCCGCCTAGAATATTCATAAGTGTAGACTTTCCGGCACCGTTTTCTCCTAATAAGGCATGTACTTCCCCTTTTTTTATCTCTAAATCAACGCCTTTGAGTACTTCTACGTGATAAAAAGATTTCACAATATTTTTTAACATAAGAAGCGGATACTGTTTCATTTTCTCACCTCATTTCATGAGAGGGCAAAAAAGCCCTCCCATTTTTTTATGTTGTATTACTGGAAATGTCGTTGCCAAAACCTTATAAAAATCTATAAAGATTTTTTATTCCCCTGTACTACGTTTCCGATTTTGCCGAAGCTACTTTCGTTTGATATAAAACTCCGAGGGCGTGAATTCGGATACAACGAATCCTACATATTCGTAATAATTCCCTTCATGTCTTAATGGAGCGTCAAAATTGTTATCATTTACAAAGCGCTTTAATAAAATGCGTCTTCATCGTAAAATTCATCGACGTTTTCTTTTGTAATTTTTGTTGCTTCCAGTTTGTTTATTTTTTGCGGCGTGGTTTTACCGTTTGCCAGGTCAACGGCAATTTTCACCCCTTCTTTTACCATTAAAGGAGAATAGAAGAAGGTTGCTTTTAGTAACGTATTATCTTCTTGAATTTGCTTATATGCATCTTTATGTCCGCCTGCTCCGGTAACCATTTTTATATCGTTACGGTTCGCTTCTTTAATTGCCTGCATGACGCCGAAAGCCATTTCATCGTCCTGCACGTATACAGCATCAATTTCTTTTTGTGACTGTAAAATATTTTGCATAACCGTTAACGATTTTTCCGTTTGGAAGTCACCTGACTGGCTGGCGATTATTTCTATATCAGGATAGTCGCTCAATACATCCCGGAACCCCTGGCTCCGCAACGTTGTTACAGAGCTTGGGACTCCGGTAATTTCGACGATTTTCCCTTTTCCACCAAGCTGTTCTGCCAAAAATTCGGCCGATCCTATGCCAATTCCTTCATTATCACCGATGACCACTGCTGTCGCATCATCGCTTTCCAGCTCGCGGTCAACGACAACAAATGGAATTCCCGCATCCTTGATCCGCTTTCCTGTCGGAGTAAGCGCGGCTGATTCAATTGGCAGGATCACAATAGCATCCACTTTTTGCGCGATAAAATCATCAATATCGTTTGACTGTTTATTCGGATTTTGCGCTGTCGCCACAACGTACTCAACGTCCAATTCCTTTGCCTGATCTTCCGCATACTTTATGATCGCACCTAAAAATCCATGATCCGCGGCAGGAAAGGACATCCCGATCTTTATCTTTCCATCATCCTTTTCATCTTCCGTCTCCGTCGCAGTTTCTGCAGCTTGACATCCAACCATTATCAATGCAAAGCTAAAAGCAAGGAATCCAACGAGATATTTTTGAAGCGCTTTCATTTTTTCTCATCCCTCTTTCTCTTTTGTAATGGATTACATCGTTTAACCACAAAAAGATCCTTTTTACATTTCGACCACAACATATAATTAGTAAAACAACGTGGTGAACACAAAATATTGTATTTAATAGGGTCTGATCTATACATATCTTTAACATTCACACAAGCTCATGTGACTATATGCCGTACCTACCTGAAAAATTTATCGCGAATATTTGTGCATCCATCCGCCTTAGTGATTCCAATTTTTCAAAGAGATGAACTCCCTATCCCATTGTTGATTCGCGTATGATTAATTCATAATCTAGCAAAAGGTTTTCGATTTTTTCTTCTTTGTTTTTTATTTGCTGAATAAGCATCCGCCCTGCTTCTGCACCCATTTCATACATTGGCTGGGCAATCGTTGTTAAAGTCGGGTTCATCATATATGAAAATTCGATATTATCAAACCCTGCCACTGCAATATCCTGCGGGATTTTATAACCGCCGCGCATAATTTCCTTGATCGCTCCGACCGCTAAAATATCCGATACACAAAATACAGCTGTTGGTTTTTCTTTAAGCTGGAGCAGCTTTCTCATTCCTCTTTGTCCATGCTCAAAATTCAACTCAACATTTAGCATGTATTCCTCCAATGCTGGTATCTGATAATCCTTTAAGGCTTGCAAGTATCCTTGTTTTCGATGACTGGCATATATGTAGTGCTCATCTGTGTTTATTAATGCGATCCGTTTGTGTCCCAGTTGAATAAGATGCTTGCTTGCCTTGTATGCTGCCTCTTTATTATCAATTGCCACGTAAGGAACATCTTCCAGCTCACTGTACTCACAGCACTGGATGATCGGGTATTTTTTACTGCCATTTAACAGCTTTGAAAAATTAGTCCCCGGATCTAAGCTAATAATTCCATCCGCAAGTTTTTGCCTGATTAAATGAAAGTAAGCCTCCTCTCTTTCATATTGAGAATCCGTCATGCAAAGCATGATATGAAAACCCTCTTTTAATGCTGCATCTTCAATCCCTTTCATGATTTTTACATAAAATGGATTAGAAATTGTCGGAACCATGACAATAATTAAGTTGCTTTGTGAAGTGCGCAGGTTCCTTCCCAGCATATTAGGCTCATATTGCATTTCTTTCATTACTTTTTCGACTTTCTCACGGGTTTTAGCAGATACTGCTTTTTTTTGATTGATGACTCTCGAGACAGTGGCGACAGACACACCGGCTAATTCAGCAACTTTTTGAATCGTGATCATGGACTGACTTCCTTTAATTCTTGTAATCGATTACATTTACAGTATATAAGTGGACCAAACCTGCTGTCAATAATATTTTCGTTTACTTGTTTAAGAAAACAAATACCGCTAATTAACGAACAAACATGGCTCCAATTCCTCTTTTTTCTTTACAAAATTAGCTCTAAAGCTCTTTTGCATTACGTTATATTGTCCGATATTACTGGTAAATAGATTGCTAAGCACCAAACACAGATGTTTCCGTAAACCATGCTATACTTAATTTTGTACTTATTATACAGGTGGTTTTTAAATGAAAAAGATATTGCTTCTTTGTCTGACACTTTTTTTATTGGCCGGCTGCAACGGACAATCCAGTGTGAGATCTGCCTCCGATGCCGCGGAATCAGCAGCGCAAATATCAGCCGGAGAGCTTCAGGTTCATTATATTGATGTCGGCCAGGGGGATGCCACGCTTTTGCAATACGCGGATCAATCGTCAACCTACCGGATTTTACTCGATGCAGGTAATATCAACAGTGACAATTTAATTCCTTATTTAAAAGCACAGCAAGTTGATTATCTCGATGTTGCAATTGGCACTCATCCCGATGCCGATCACATCGGCCAGCTGGCAAAAGTCTTGCAAACCTTCTCCGTTGGAGAGATTTGGCTTTCCGGTAATACAAGTACCTCTGATACATTTCAGGAACTGTTGCATGTGATTTCCGAAACAGAAATCGAATATGCAGAACCGCGGCGCGGCAATATTTTTGACATCGGTCCAATGGAGATAGAAGTCCTTTCTCCGAAAAACATATCCGGACAAAGCAATGAAGAATCGCTTGCCTTTCGATTTACATATGGGGATATACACTTATTATTTACAGGAGACGCTCCTGTAGAAATGGAACAGGAAATGATCGAAGAGCAGCAGCCGTTAGCTGCGACAATTCTTCACCTCGGCCATCACGGCTCTTCCACTTCGACAAGTCCCGCTTTTTTAGAAGCAGTCGATCCGGAAATGGCAATTTATAGTGCCGGGAAAAACAATACTTACGGGCATCCCCATCAAGAAGTCGTTGATTTAGTAAAAAGCAAAGGGATTCCGCTTTACGGAACAGATACGGACGGTACGATCGTTGTCGAAAGTGATGGAATCAGCTATCATATACATACAACGAATCAACAAGCATGTTCGGGAATCGATCTGAATCGTGCATCTTTAGAAGAACTACAGGAAATTGTTCATATCGGAGAAGCTCGTGCTGCAGAGTTAATCAGCTTGCGTCCGTTCCACTCGTTAAATGAATTGAAAAAAATTTCCGGGATCGGCGAACGCAATATTCTCGATATTAAAGAACAAGGCACAGCCTGTGTAGACAGTGAAGGGGAGTGACTCCGGGTAAGGCTACTTGTCATGAAGAAAATTGTTCTTTTTATTTTAAAAAACAGGGTGCAGCCTGTGCAAAGGGTGACTTCTATTGAAAGCTGTGTTTGACCGAATCGAAGATAATCAATATGCCGTGTTCCTTGTCGAAGATTTGCAGAAGTCTTTTACGGTAGAAAAAAAGAAACTTCCCGCTGATGCGAAAATACATTCTTGGTTTGATGTAACAATCGCAGACGGAAAAATAATAGCTCTTTTGCCGGATGAAAAATTGACGAAAGAAAAGCAAACGCGCACCGATTCCCTCATCAAAGAAATGCAAAAAAAGAAAAAAGAAAGTAAATTTAAAAGAAGGTAGTTGCAGTTTTCGCATAGAATTATTAAGAGGTATGCAATTATTTTGTTATACTCATATGAGGAAACACAAAGATTTGCCAAAGGAGCATATTTTGACTTATGGAAGTGGAGGGTACTATGACACAAGGGAAATTACTGATCGCACAAAATATTGACAACCAATATCTGGACAAAATCAAAAGTATGATTCCTGATTGGGAAATAATCGTTGGTAAAGACCGTTCTATTTGGGAACCGCATTTTAAAGAAGCGGATGTTATTCTATGTTGGCAAAACTCGATGAAAGAACTTTTTCTAAAAGAAGAAACAAAGCTTCAGTGGGTGCAGACTTGGAGTGCTGGTGTCAATAGTCTTCCTCTGGAAACATTACATAAAAGGAATGTTTTTGTAACAAATGCCAGCGGCGTTCATGCTTATCCGATTTCTGAAACAATTTTCGCATTAATGCTGGCATTGACAAGAAAAATTGATACTTATGTGAAAAACCAAGCAGAAAAAAAATGGGATAATAAAGGGATTAGTCTTGAAATTCATGAAAAGACGATCGGGGTTATTGGCGTCGGTGCAATCGGGAAAGAAACGGCCAAAATCGCGAAAGCTTTTGGAATGAAAGTTTTGGGTATTCGCCACTCAGGACGGGCGGAAGATTATGTGGATGCTATGTATACAACGAATCAATTAAATGAAGTGCTTCCGCAATGTGATTATGTTGTCGTAACTTTACCGCTGACGAAGGAAACGTATCATTTATTTGGAAAAAATGCCTTCCAACAAATGAAAAGCAGTGCCTTTTTTATCAATATCGGCCGCGGTGAAATTGTGGATGAACCAGCATTGATTGAAGCGTTGCGCAATAGCGAAATTGCCGGCGCCGGCCTGGATGTGTTTGAAACAGAACCTCTTCCGGAAAATAGTCCGTTGTGGGAGTTCAATAATGTCATCTTGACTCCTCATACTTCCGGCAGCACCGAATTTTATGCAAAAAGAGTTATCGAAAATATATTCATACCAAATTTTCAAGATTTTCTCGATAAGAATACACCGGCGGTCAATCTGGTAGACTTTCAAAAAGGTTATTAATATATGAAGTGAAGGAGGGGATTTCTCGCATTCAGGAAGTTCTAATGTTGACTAATACTTAGGGAAACGGTAATAATTATGCGGATCCTACTGCTCTTTTCTAAAACTTGTATGCTTGAAAAACCTTGTCCGCGATAAACCCGAAAGCATGGAATATCCGTTAGTGGACATATTGCAAGCTTTCGGGTATTTTTATATAAATTTAAGCTAATTTGTCAGAGATCTCTGGAGTGAAGATTGCTCGCTCTGCTACTTTTGTGCTTTCCGGACCAAAGATTGCTCGCTCTGCTACTTTTGTGCTTTCCGGACCGAAGATTGCTCGCTCTGCTACTTTTGTGCTCTCCGGTCCGAAGATTGCTCGTTCTGCTACTTTCGTGCTCTCCGGACCAAAGATTGCTCGTTCTGCTACTTTCGTGCTCTCCGGACCAAAGATTGCTCGTTCTGCTACTTTCGTGCTCTCCGGACCAAAGATTGCTCGCTCTGCTACTTTTGTGCTCTCCGGTCCGAAGATTGCTCGCTCTGCTACTTTTGTGCTTTCCGGACCAAAGATTGCTCGCTCTGCTACTTTTGTGCTCTCCGGTCCGAAGATTGCTCGCTCTGCTACTTTTGTACCCTCCGGGCCGAAGATTGCTCGCTCTGCTACTTTTGTGCCCTCTGGGCCGAAGATTGCTCGCTCTGCCACTTTTGTGCTCGCTGGGCCGAAGATTGCCCGCTCTGCTACTTTTGTGCTTTCCGGACCGAAGATTGCTCGCTCTGCCACTTTTGTGCCCTCTGGGCCGAAGATTGCTCGCTCGGCCACTTTTGTGCTCGCTGGGCCGAAGATTGCCCGCTCTGCTACTTTTGTGCTTTCCGGACCGAAGATTGCCCGCTCTGCTACTTTTGTGCTTTCCGGACCGAAGATTGCTTGCTCTGCTACTTTCGTGCTTTCCGGACCGAAGATTGCCCGCTCTGCTACTTTTGTGCTTTCCGGACCGAAGATTGCTCGCTCTGCTACTTTCGTGCTTTCCGGACCAAAGATTGCTCGTTCTGCTACTTTTGTGCCCTCAGGACCGAAGATTGCTCGTTCTGCTACTTTTGTGCCCTCAGGGCCGAAGATTGCTCGCTCTGCTAATTTATTTTCACTTTCAGGTTCAAAAATGGCCCGCTCTGCTATTACAGTAATCTTTTGAAAGTCTACTGCACTCAATGCTACTGTTCCAATAAATACGAATGCGATAACTGAAATAGAAAATATTTTTTTCACTTCAATTCCTCCGATAATTTTTGAATTTGGTTTTTCGCATAGATAACTTTGTCTAAATAATAGGTGACCCGTTCATAATCATGCTGCCTACGTAAGTATTCTGCTATATCCAGCGACAAATCTTCGACGTCAATCCATAATCTTTTTTCTTCAAGATATCGTAAGGCACGATCAATTTCCAGCCAATCTCCAGCATCATATAAAGCATGAATTAAGCTTAGCTTGGCAAAATATTCGACTTCTTTTGCCTCTTCAACACGGTTTAGTGTTTCATAATACCAGAATCGTGCTTCTTCTATGTTTTCATTTTTGTACAGTACGTTTGTTAACATGTACATAGAACGTGTACCACTACTGGATTGATAATGTTCATGAACTTGCAGAGCTTTTCTAAAATGGCTTTCTGCTAATAGCCATTCTTTCTTGCAAAAATTCCCAAGACCGATATTGTGATGTGCCTTCCCGATAAATTCAGGTTTATTTTGAATTGTTGCCGTTTTTAATGCGTTTTCATAATGTCGATTAGCCTCATCAAACCGTAGCAAATCAAACTTATTCGCACCAAAAATCAATTCACAGCTTATACACTTTTCAAAGTAATTTGGATTCTTTCGAAAAATGAAAAGCGCTTTTTCAGCATGCGAGAGTGATAAGAAATTTTGTTTAATTTGATAGTAAGCAATTGATAGTTTGTAGTGAAATTCTGCATGTTCAATTTCGTCGGGAATAAGTTTGATCCTTTCTTCTGCAATTTTGTAATAATTAATTGCACCTGTATAGTTTTTACGATGAAATTCGTACATACCGGAAAAAAAGTAAAAGTAATACTGGATCATATCATCCGTTTTGTAAACTTCTGAAGTTTTTTTCTCGATGTTTTTAAAAAGTTGAGTGGATGTCGTGAAGTCTTCTTTAATCAAATTATAGCGGAAATCTAAGAGGCTAAAATACAATAGTAAATCCTGGTTCTCTTCCATAATCGGCAAAACATTTGCAATATTTTCTTTCATTGCTGTTGCTTCTCGCAGTTTCTCCTGTCGGATCAGTCCATACCATTCATTTAACATATGAGCAACTTTTTCTGAAGCTAATTTGGTCCTCACCTCCATTCATCCTCCTCCTTTTAAAATTATTTGAAAATTTGTTACTAATTGAAGTATAACACGTAAATTTTACTTTTTCAACTATTTTTTTATTATTTTATAAACTTTGTCGAAATTTAGGAATATAATCCTATTCTATCCATACAGTTGATGTTGAAATGTTTTTTTGGTTTGCATCATTTATAAC
>JAGKQJ010000124.1 GCA_017898095.1 Bacillaceae bacterium Marseille-Q3522
GTATATGAACATATGCTCATATACTTAATGAATTAGATCATTGGAAAAAATTGATAAATCAATTGGGAACAGGCTTTTTTAGTAAAGGGTAGCGGCATAAGTTCTATGAAAATTCAATAGGTGTTTCTGGATTACCTATTTATTAAGTGAAAATATTACACAATCGCTACTTACCTTAAGGAAAGGAGAGCTTTTATGAAGAGAAAGGACCATGCCTTTTTATCATCAGATACGGTTGGGGAGGCTTCAAGAATTTTTAAAGCTTTGGCGGATCCTACAAGAATCAAAATTTTATATTTATTATCACAGGAAGAATGCTCTGTTAATCATATTGCGGAAGTATTAGAGCTAACACAGTCTGCTGTGTCACATCAACTGAGTTTCCTAAGAAACTTAAGACTCGTTAAATATAAAAGAGAAGGCAATACCTTTTTTTATACGTATGATGACGACCATGTGCTGGGAATCTTAAATCAGGTCATTTCCCATATTGAATGCGAGAAGGAGGCAGCGGATATTTATGAGCCACGCACATAACCATGATCACCACAATCACACACACAGCCATTTTGCAGAAGCAAGGGAAGGAAACAAACAAGGTTTAATTTTCGCGTTACTGATTACAACAGGAATTATGTTTTTGGAGTTTTTCGGAGGTCTGTTCACAAATAGTTTAGCGCTATTATCTGATTCCGGCCATATGATGAGTGATGCTGCTTCCTTATTATTAAGCTTTATTGCGATATGGTTTGCGGCAAGACCGCCTTCTCCGAAAAAAACGTTTGGATTTTACCGTTTTGAGGTATTGGCAGCGTTATTTAATGGAGCGGCATTGTTTGTCATTGCCGGATTTATTGTCTGGGAAGCAATCGGCCGTTTTCTGCAGCCGCAGGCAGTAAGCAGCTCGATGATGCTTATCGCTGTGATCGGTTTGCTTGCCAATATAATTAGCGCCTGGTCATTAATGCGCAAAGCGGATGTGAAAAACAATTTGAACCTGCGCAGTGCATATTTGCATATTCTTGGAGATGCATTAGGATCGATCGGTGCGATCTTCGCCGGTATAATAATCTTCTTGTTTGATTGGTATGTAGCGGATCCGGTTGTTTCCATTGTCGTGGCATTACTAATTTTGAAAAGTGCTTACAGTATCATCAGAAACTCGATTCATATTTTATTGGAAGGAACGCCGGCTGATGTTAATCAAATTGAGGTAAAAACTGCCTTAGAGAAAATGAATAGTGTCATTAATGTCCATGATCTTCACATTTGGACAATCACTTCCGGACTGGATTCTTTAAGTTGCCACATTCTTGTGAAAGACGATACAAATTGTCAAATGGTACTGAGACAGGCAATGGATTTGATAAAAAAAGAGTTTCATATTGAACATGCGACGATCCAGATTGAGACCTCGCTTACAGCACATCAAAAACTGCAGATTTAGAAAATAAATTGCTGTTTTTGATAAGATGTTTGGATAATCTCACTCCAAAAGGAGATGGAATATGATTAGTGTCGTATTACTATTCATTTTGGCCGGATTAGCAGAAATTGGAGGTGGTTACCTCATTTGGCTTTGGCTAAGGGAAGGGAGACCATTTTATTTTGGATTAATTGGAGGTATGGTTTTAGTGTTATATGGAGTAATAGCTACCTTCCAGTCGTTTCCTTCTTTTGGTAGAGTTTACGCAGCATACGGAGGAGTATTTATCACTTTATCTGTACTATGGGGTTGGGGAATAGATAAAAAAACCCCTGATCTTTACGATTGGATTGGGGCAGCTATCTGTCTTGTGGGTGTTTCCGTAATGTTGTTCGCACCTAGACATTAAAATCTAAATTAGCAAAAAAATATAGCTACAACTTTCTCTTTATTTACTGTGGACAAACTGATGAATAATGGTGTTTTTGATCATTAAATTTTAAATCACTCCAATTACATAATTGTGAGCCCATAAAGGAAACTTGGTTGGAGCCCCTTCAGAGGCATGATTAACTTGAATGGTGACAAGTTTTTCATGCCTCTCACTCCATGTCAAGAACTCCCGTAATTAAAAGCAAAGCAATTAAATCTCAAGTGGAGCGAAAACAAAAGGTCACTGTTTATATCGCATCTAATCTACTTCAAGAGCAAAGGCGTAAAATGCATCTCCATTAGATACGTTCTCTTTTTCTTCGTCCATCCACCAAACACCGTAAGAATAATAATAGACCCCTTTTTCTGAAGGTGCGGTAATTTGATTATCTTTTAACGCCACTTCTGTTTCTCCTTTATCACTTATCTGAAGAACATGAAATTCATTTGGTTTTGGTTCATAATCCATCACGAAAGTTATTTTTTCACTTGGTTTAACTTTAACTGGTTCTTTGCCTTCTAACAATTCAACCGGCCCGGCAGTATCAGCACAAATAGCTTTGTTCCCAGTGTCCCAACAATAAGAACCCAGATCCGTTTCGAATGTTTCACTGCCAATTTTTATGAATACTTCTGGCGGTTCATTTCCAGTCATTCCGTTGTTTGAACAGCTTGTTAGTAACATAGTAAACATAATCACGAACAAATTTAATAATTTTTTCATAGATGCCCCTCCTCTTAAAATTAGACGAATCCTCTATTAAATTTGTTACGAAATTTGACTCCAAAAAAAACGATGCTAACACCTTACATTTTTGCGCTTTAAACCAAGCTGTCCTCTTTTTCAATAGCTTTTTGAATCGTTTCGCAAGCTTGCAGGATACTGCTTTTTTTCTTTCCCAGCCTCATTTCAACCGGGCCACTGCCTTTGCCGTTTCAACCGCCTTATCATGGAACGGCAAATATGAAATCCCGTTTGCATTACAAAAGACGTTTAACCGTTACTTTCTTATTTTTAATATGATCCCTGCGGGTCAAGTGTGTTTTCGAGTGATTCTGATCTTGCATCATAAATTTAGGGATGCGGCACGATCAATTCATTTAGGTATATTGTCATAATAATGCTAAAATACTATAATAAAAATAAAATCAACGGAGGGAAAAGTTAGTAGAGTGTATCATTACATAAGTTAACCGGAAAAAGCATTGATTTTTCTCATAAACATGCAATCACTAAATTTGTTTAATAGGGTAGTGCTGATTCCATTTTTGGCAAAATAACAAGAGAAGGGGGAAAGACGGACTTGGGTTATGATAGGGAAAAGCAATTTTTGTTAGATCGTATTTTTGATAAGACAAGTAATTCGCCTTATACGCACGTTGAGCTTGAAAAACTCAGATTCGACAGTTGGACGAGTGAATGGAAAACGGATCAATTCACAGGGAAATATCCGAAAATTAAAAAATTCAGCTATATTATAAAAGGTTTTTTTGCCATACCCAAAGTTTTTAAAATTATCGCAATCATTCCTGTTCTACTCACGCTAGTTTATATTTATATGAATCATTTTTCCATAGTATCAATTTTTACTCTCCTCTATCTTTTCTTGGTTTATGTGCTGTTGTGTGCAGGTGTAGGAGGAGTTATCAACGGGATTCGGAAAATAAAATCTTTTTTAAGCAAAGACAGTGAAATTGAAATCTATAAAAGAAAGCTGGTTCAACTCACAAATCGGAGTATGGATCTCTGTGAGGAGAAGAATTCAATTTTTACCGGATATATGCTTTCATATATAAATAGCAATTTTGATTGGTTGATAATAAATTTTTATCTAAATGCAAAATTGGATAATAATTTTCTTTTTTTATACTTGCAAACGTATTTAAATACGAGGATATATCAGTTTCAGAACAATGAAGGTGATATTTCTTTCCGAGTGGAGATTTTAGGTAAAGATCTAAATTCTTTAGAGGAAAGAGAAAAACAATTAGTCCTTTTTAAGAAGCAATTGGATAAAAACAAACAAGTAAATCCGTATTTTTCAGAAAACATACGTTCAGATCAAAAAGATGATTCAAAAAATGAAATGGAACAATATGGAAAAGAAGATGACACGATATCGAATAAAACGTTATTAGATGAATGTTTAACAGAATTAGAGCAAATGATCGGTTTAAATCCTGTGAAAGAGAAGGTAAAAGAATTATCCGATATGATTTTGCTGGAAAAAGAACGTAATAAAATTGGACAGTCAACTTTTAATCAAAGTTTACATATGATATTTGCCGGTAATCCCGGTACTGGAAAAACAACAGTGGCGCGCATTGTCGCGAAGATTCTGAAAGCACTCGGAGTCATTTCACAAGGACATCTTGTGGAAGTAACCCGCCAGGATTTAGTGGGCGAGTATATTGGTCACACAGCACCAAAAACCCGAAATATTATTGAAAAAGCAATTGGCGGGGTTTTATTTATTGATGAAGCCTATTCCTTATCCCGGGGCGGCGAAAACGACTTTGGCAAAGAAGCGATAGATGAATTAGTCCGCGGCATGGAAGAACACCGTTCTGATTTGGTCGTGATTCTGGCAGGATATACCAAGGAAATGGCGGAGTTTTTAAAAACAAACAGCGGATTAAAATCGCGAATACCGAATATGATTCATTTTCCGGATTATTCGACGGAAGAACTGTTTCAAATTGCCACGCAACAATTAAAGCAGCAACAATTTATTTTAAAAGAAAATGCAAATAAAGCATTATTAAGCCAACTGGAACGAACCAGGGTTGTAGGGAGAAACGACAACGGAAATGGCCGGGTAGTAAGAAATATTATTGAAGAAGCAATCCGTAAACAATCAAAAAGGTTGAAGCAAAACGGATATAAAGAAATCGATGAACTGCGTTTTCTGCTTCCGGAAGATTTTGGAGAATGGAAAGAAACAAAGCCGTTTGATCTGGAAGCGGAATTTTCAACGATCATTGGCAATGAGGAGATAAAAAATTATATTAGAAGTCTGGCTGCGCAACTAAAGATTCAAAAAATGCGCAAAGAAAGAGGACTCACCTCCAAAGCAGGCTATTCCCTTCATATGGTGTTCAAAGGGAATCCAGGTACGGGAAAAACCACTTTTGCCCGGCTGATTAGCAGACTGTTAAAGGAAATGGGAGTGTTAAAAAAAGGGCAATTAGTCGAAACAGACCGGAGCGGCTTAGTAGCCCAATATGTTGGGCAAACTGCCATTAAAGTGGATGAAGTGGTAAAAGATGCTCTTGGCGGGGTTTTATTCATTGATGAAGCTTATTCTTTGGCTCCTGAATCTAAATCAGATTTTGGATATGAAGCAATTGACACGCTTGTTAAAAAGATGGAGGATTATCGAGAAAATTTAGTGGTTATTTTAGCAGGTTATAATGAAGAAATGGACCGCTTCTTTATGGCAAATACGGGGTTAAAATCAAGATTTCCCCATGTTTTTTATTTCAAAGATTATACTGCACAAGAAATGTACGAGATTTTGAAACAAATTGTGGAAAAAGATAAATATATTCTTGCCGATGGCTGCGAACAAGTGATAAAATCCATTTTTGAAAAAGAAATACAGAGTGGAAACTCAGGAAACGGACGCTTTGTCCGGAATCTTTTTGAAAATGCAGTGCGTAATCAATCATTAAGTTTACAAGAGAAGAAGAATCTTGATGACCGCGATTTAATTTTGTTACGTCCGGAACATTTTGCAGACTTCGCTTCTACAACCAGTCAAAGGGAATAAACGCTTTTTTCATGAGGAAGAAATTATGGTAAATAAAGAGAGATCTGCAGTGGAAATGTGGCAGATTTCTTTTTTTTGAATCGGATTCGTACATATCATGATATATAGTAAATAAAACGCAGAATTTACTACAATATACTGTCGATTATTCTAACAAAAAATAGTTTGGAAAACGTGTACGCGGTATGTGGGTCATCTTTTTAAAACTGCTTGATTAGTGTCATCGGGTATATTTTTTTTATAATTCAAATATTCGTTTGACTATTTAGATAAAGGCGTATATACTAATAATCAAATAAATGTTTGAATGTTTCACAGGAGGTTCTGCTTTATTCAAATGAAAGAAGCAGGGGCTCCGTCCTTATTAATGAGAAAAGAAGGTGACATAGATGCAAAAAGATGTCTGTGAAATTACTTGTATACATGAAGAAAAAGTCTCAAGAGTAAAACAGGAATTGTCGTCACATAATACAATGGACACTGCACAAATTTTTAAAGCTTTAGCGGATGATACAAGGCTAAAAATTGCTTTTGCCCTTTCTATAGAAGAAGAACTTTGTGTTTGTGATGTTGCCAATATTGTAGGTGCAACAATTGCTGCGGCTTCCCATCATTTACGATTACTGAGGAATCTTGGGATAGCTAAATATCGTAAAGAAGGAAAACTCGTTTATTATTCCCTTGATGATGAGCATGTAAGGCGGCTGATTCATATTGCCTTTTTCCATCAGAAGGAGGCCGTGAAAATTGGTTGACTCAGTAGTAGTACAGACAGATAAAAAAGAGTATCGTGTCGAAGGTTTTTCTTGTGCCAATTGTGCCGGAAAATTTGAGAGAAACGTTAAACAGCTTCCGGGAGTCCGGGATGCAAAAGTGAATTTTGGCGCATCGAAAATTGCAGTTTACGGAGAAACAACCATCGAAGAACTGGAAAAAGCCGGTGCATTTGAGAAACTGAAAATTATCCCTGCAAAACCACCAAGAGAAGAAAGAAAAACGATCTATCGCGTGGAAGGGTTTTCTTGCGTGAACTGCGCCGGAAAATTTGAAAAGAATGTTAAACAGATCCCCGGTGTCCAAGATGCAAGTGTAAACTTTGGTGCATCAAAAATTGCTGTCTATGGAGAAACAACGATCGAAGAACTGGAACGAGCCGGTGCTTTTGAAAATCTTAAAGTCATCCCTGAAAAGACTCCCCGCGGGGCAAAACAAGAAGTGAAGGAAATTGAAAAAGAGCCATTCCTAAAAAAACACAGCATTTTACTGACTTCGCTCTTATTTATTGTATTTGGCTATGTTTCACAAATCGTGAATGGGGAAGAAAATTTGATTACTTCCTTATTATTTCTCGCAGCGATTGTGATCGGCGGGCTTTCCTTATTTAAAGAAGGCTTGCAAAACTTGATTCATTTTGAATTTAATATGCAAACCCTTATGACAGTCGCTATTATTGGCGCGGCGATTATCGGAGAATTAGCAGAAGGTTCGATTGTCGTGATTCTTTTTGGCATCAGTGAAGCGCTGGAGAGATTCTCGATGGATAAAGCAAGACAATCGATCCGTTCGTTAATGGAGATTACCCCTAAAGAGGCACTGATTAAACGTAACGGGCAGGAAATATTGATTGATGTCGATGACATGGAAGTCGGAGACATTATGATCGTGAAACCGGGACAGAAAATTGCCATGGACGGTATTGTTGTAAGTGGTTACTCTGCCGTCAATCAGGCTGCAATTACAGGCGAATCCGTTCCGGTAGGAAAAACAGTTGATGATGAGGTATTCGCCGGAACGTTAAATGAGGAAGGCTTGCTTGAAGTCAAAGTGACAAAACGGACAGAGGATACTACGATTGCGAAAATCATTCATCTTGTGGAGGAAGCACAGGGAGAACGGGCCGCGTCCCAGGCTTTTGTCGATCAATTTGCAAAATTTTACACGCCGGTCATCATGGTAATAGCGGCACTCGTTGCCGTCGTTCCACCGCTATTTTTTGGGGAAAACTGGTCGTCATGGATATACCAGGGCCTATCAGTCCTCGTTGTCGGCTGTCCTTGTGCCCTCGTTATTTCAACGCCTGTCTCAATTGTGACAGCAATTGGAAATGCTGCAAAAAAAGGTGTTCTGATAAAAGGCGGGATTTATTTAGAGGAAATGGGAGCTTTAAAGGCGATTGCTTTTGATAAAACCGGTACATTGACAAAAGGCGTTCCGGTTGTCACAGATTTTCAAATAGTAAACAAACAGACAAATGAGAAAGAATTATTCGTGATTATTGCTGCTTTGGAATATCGTTCCCAGCATCCTCTCGCATCTGCGATCATGAAAAAAGCAGAGGAAATAAATATTTCGTACGCTGATGTAGTGGTAGAAGGTTTCACTTCCATTACCGGGAAGGGGATAAAAGGCGATGTAAACGGGACAACTTATTATGTAGGCAGTCCCAAACTCTTTAAGGAAGTATTCGCTGAAGAACAAGAACAAATTGTCGCGGCTCTGCAAAATCAAGGAAAGACAGCCATGATGATTGGGACGGAAAAAGAAATTCTCGCTGTCATTGCTGTAGCTGACGAAGTCCGGGAATCCAGTAAAGAAATGATACAAAAGCTTCATCAGCTTGGCATCCGGAAAACGATTATGCTCACGGGTGATAATAACGGTACGGCAAATGCGATCGGAGCTCAGGTCGGGGTTTCCGATATTCAGTCGGAACTATTGCCGCAGGATAAACTGGACTATATCAAACAAATGCGCTCCGAGTATGGCAAAGTCGCAATGGTGGGAGACGGTGTGAACGATGCTCCTGCATTAGCAGCCTCTACGGTTGGAATCGCAATGGGCGGCGCCGGTACAGATACAGCGCTTGAAACTGCCGATGTTGCCCTAATGGGAGACGATTTAAGAAAACTTCCCTTCACGGTAAAACTGAGCAGAAAAGCGCTGAATGTAATCAAGCAGAATATTTCTTTTTCGCTTGGAATAAAATTGCTTGCATTGCTGTTGGTCATCCCCGGCTGGTTGACGCTGTGGATTGCTATCCTTGCAGATATGGGGGCAACGCTGCTTGTAACGCTAAATGGATTACGGCTACTTCGAGTGAAAGCAGAATAAGGTGAATCTACCGGCTTGTAAAGAATAGGGTTTCACAAATAAAATGGGAGTGTTTTACTCTCGTTTTAATTGAGACCATGCATGGGGACTATTTCTTAACTTCGGAGCCTTTCAACAGTAGTGATCTTCGATTTTTAGCATATTAAGCATTTATTTCACTTGTTTTTCACATGATAAATGCTTGTCCAATTCAAGCCGAGCCGATGGCCTATACGCTTACAGTGATTTTACGTCATATGTCATATCTTTTATTTATAAACAAAAACAAAAGGACTTCAAATTTTTAAAGTCCTTTTGTTTCATTAATGATTTTTAACAACATTATTTAACAGGTGATAATTCATCCTCTGTTACCCATTTATGATTTGTCACTTCTTCGCCATCCGTCGTTGTAAAATCAACCATATAGACGGTTGTTTGTCCAGCAGAATCAATTTCAGCAGTTACACCGCCCATTCCTTCCATATGTTCCGCGTTTACGGTTACTTCTGTACCGGGCTCTAATGGTGCATCACCGGCATTTTCAAGCTCTTCGTGAATTACCCATTTATGATCTTCTACTCTTTCCCCGCCTGTTGTCGGCGTATATGAGATCGTATAAACGGTAGTATCATATGCACCGGTGATCGTTGCTTCCGCACCCTTCATTCCCGGCATGTGGTCAGATTCAATGATTACCTTACTTCCAACTTCATAAGTCGGATTTTCAGCTGTTTTCAAGCCTTCCGGTACTTCACCTGAGCCGGACATATCCATATGGCTATGATCCATGCCTGACGTGTTGTTATGGTTCTCAGCACCCTCTGAGTTTTCATTCGAATTAGCGCATGCTCCCAACACGAGAATCAGAGCTGCAAATAATAATACGATCCCTTTTTTTATCATCACCGTAACTCCTCCTTTATTAATGTTAAATATCTTACCCAAAAAATGTGCAGAAATTATGGATGAAAGTGATAAAAATCGCTTTTTTCTTCACAAATAAGCAAACATCTATAAATATTCATTAAACGTCTCCATAAAATCTCCATTATTTCTTTGTACAATTAAAGAAAAAGATAGGAGTGATTAGGATGGAATGGTTATCATATTTATTAGTTCTGCTTTGTCCTTTGATGATGATTTTTATGATGAAAGGTCATGGAGGCGGACATAAGAATCATCATAATTCACATGTTGATATGAAGGTGTCTAATCTGGAGCTTGAGAATGAAAAGCTTCGAAAAAAAATAAATGATCTTTCTGCTGTTGTAAAAAAAGAATCATAAAAAATAATAGCCGTTGCCTAAAAAAGTGCAACGGCTTTATCATACATTGAGAGGCATGTTTGGCTGTAATAATAAAATTTGCAGAGTTTATCACTTATCAATAATTATGGCTTTTTGGCTGAAACACTATTAGAAATTTTTTCTAAAACACTCGCATTTGTCCCAAATTTACACATTGCATCACAATCACAACGCAGATCAGAAAAAAGAATATATGAAATACTGCACATTTGATCATGTTGAAAATAGAGTTGCTGTTCAACTGGGAAATGCCTTAGTTAATGAAAATGTAAACATAATTTCAATATTAGTACGTGAATAGAAACGAAAAAGCTTGCAGAAAAAATGCAAGCTTTTTTGAATGCTAAACAGAACTTGAATACGTATTAATTGGTTCCATGATGGACATGATGCTCGTGATTATTATCTTGATGATGGTGATCATGTGCATCATGGTGTTGCCCGTGATGCTCGTGATGATCATGGTCATCATGGTCATCATGGTGATGCTCATGGAAATGCTCGTGAGTATGAAAGCTTTTTCCCTGTTCATCTAAAGGATCAACATGTACTTGAACATTAGATAAATGGTCCACATCATGTTGCATTCTGTGAATTACATTTTTCACTACATCATGTCCTTTTTTGATCGATATATCGGGAGCTAACGCGATACTAACTTCGGCAATAATCTCATGACCGAACCATCGTGCTTTTACATCGTTAACATTGTCAACACCCTCAACTTTTAAAGCGGAGGCAGTGATATTTTTAACATGCTCAGGTTCTATGCCATCCATCAATCGAATAAGCACTATTTTTGCAGTATCTTTTACAATAAATAAAATCATGACTGTAATAATTAGGCCGATAATTGGATCAACGATAGGGAAACCAAACCACGCGCCAATTACCCCGATCAAAACTGCCAAAGATGTCCAACCATCAATCCGTGCATGATGACCATCTGCAACAAGGGCAGCGCTGCCCATTCGTTTTCCCATGCGAATACGATAAAGTGCAACAATTTCATTTCCAATAAATCCGATAATCGCAGCTAGTGCTGTTGTCCCCAAATATGTCATTGGGACAGGTTCGAAAAGTCTTCTGATTGATTCATAACCGGCAACTACAGCACTAATAAAAATGACAAATACGATAAATAATCCGGCAATATCTTCACTTCGATTCAAGCCATAAGTGAAGCGTTTTGAAGGTAACCGTCTGCTTAAATGGAATGCAATCCATAATGGAATAGAAGTTAACGCATCTCCAAAATTATGAATTGTATCGGCAAATAAGGCAACACTTCCCGTAAAAGCGACAATTACAGCTTGAAAGACAGCTGTGATAAGTAATCCTGCAAAGGAAATAAGTAAAACTTTGGTTGCTTCGTCGTTCTTAATTATATTACCGTCTACTCCCCCATGTGTGTGGGCATGTCCATCATGATGATGCCCTATTCCCATGTGATATCCCTCCTTTTTTGTTCATTATATCCCCCCTAGGGGGTTATAACAACTGTTTCATTCTAAAATCATTCATATACTTCAAAATTTCATTTTTAAGATCGATCATTTTCCTCATAACACTCAACGTTGAAG
>JAGKQJ010000125.1 GCA_017898095.1 Bacillaceae bacterium Marseille-Q3522
ATACATGCCTTACCACAGTTGCCATGATATTAGACAATGATAAAAATAATGTTATCATGAAATTATTCTGTTGTATCATATTCAAGAAAAGAGTATTTACAGATAATGGTAAATAGTTTATTAGCGAATCTCCATAAACATTCGCTAATAGACTCAAAACAACAACATAATCTTTTAACAAATGAAAGGATGAACTTTTATGCAAAAAGCAGTATCGATCAACCATAACGGAAAAATATTACGGGGAATGGAACATATTCCGAATGGAAAAAACGTTCCGGCCGTGATTTTATTTCATGGTTTTACCGGAACAAAATTGGAGCCGCACCGCTTCTTTATAAAAATATCACGGACGTTAGAATCTCTGGGATTTGCAAGCTTCCGCTTCGACTTCCTCGGCAGCGGAGAGAGCGATGGAAATTTTGAAGAAATGACGGTATTAGGTGAACTGGAAGAGGCAAAGACGATTTTTAAATTTGTGAAAACCCATCCTGCGGTTGATAAAAACAGAATTATTGTTTTGGGATTAAGTATGGGCGGACTTGTGGCAAGCTTATTAGCAGGACAGCTTCAAGATGAAATTGAAAAGCTAATCCTTCTCGCACCGGCAGGAACAATGGCCCAACACATTCTTGCTATAAAAGATTCAATTCCTTATATTGAAAGTGAAAATGCCTATGATGTGAGCGGCAACCTTGTTGGTCTGGCATTTGCCGAACAACTGCAAAAAATTGATGTTTGGGAACAGGCAAAAAAATATCAAAAAAAGGTTCTGCTTATTCATGGAACAAATGATCAAACAGTACCATACGAAGTTTCTTCACTATATATAGGAAAATGCTATGGAGTTCAAGCAACCCTGCATACCATACATGGAGCTGATCATACATTTAATGCATATCAATGGGAAAAAGAAGTTATCGAAGCGATCAGCTCGTTTGTGGCAGAGAATAGATAACATGTATGTTTTCAGTTATACAAAAATGCAACACTTTCGGGAAATCAATTGAAGACTCCGCTCCACCTGATTGAAATAATCTGCCTTCGTATCGCGTAAATGCGAAGGCCGGGAATTTTATAACCATTCTAAGGCTGTGGAGGAAGAGACTGCGAGTTTCCAATTGTTCTTATAATTTGATTGAAGTGAACCCGTCCGGGTTCTGCCGTACCCAGCTATTATGCTACAAAAAAGATTTTACCGGATCAGAGAATTATTTTTTTCCATAACAGGAGGCTGCCATGACCAGACTTACGAATCACTTAATTGTTATTTCATTTGATTGTCTATCTTCACTCGATTTTCCGATGATTGAGAATCTTCCTAACTTCCAGGAACTCTTAATAGAAGGTTCTTTTTGCAAACAAGTGAAAACGATTTACCCATCTGTTACCTACCCATGTCACGCGACCATTGTAACTGGAAACTATCCGAAACATCATGGAGTTGTCAGTAATACGCTGATTCAGCCCGGAAGTCCCTCTCCTGATTGGTATTGGCATCGCCGCTACGTAAAAGGAACAACCTTATATGATGAAGCGAAAAAAAGCGGCATGACAACAGCAGCCTTATTATGGCCGGTAACGGCGCGGGCAAACATTGATTACCACATGCCGGAAATATTTGCAAACCGAAAGTGGCACAATCAAATCGCCGTTTCCTTATGGAATGGAAGCCCGTTATACCAACTGGAAATGAATTGGAGATTCGGACATATCCGCAAAGGGCTTTCCCAGCCTGAACTGGATGATTTCGTGTTGGAATCAGCGGTACAGACAATTAAAGCGAAAAAGCCCGATTTAATGCTGATTCATTTTACAGATCTTGATACACAACGCCATCATCACGGCTTTTCCTCTGAAGAAGCTGCTAGTGCAATTCATCGTCATGACATGCGTTTAGGAAGAATCAAGCAGGCGCTGAAAGATGCACAAATATTTGCCGACAGCACGATTATAGCTCTCGGAGATCACAGCGCTTTAGATGAAGCAAAAGCAATAAAACTGAACGTGCAGCTGCGGAAAGAAAATCTTATCCTTACCAATCAACACGGAAAAGTGACAAACTGGAAAGCATTTTGCAAAAGCTGTGACGGTTCTGCCTATATTTACTTGAAGGATGAGAGGGATGAGGAAACAAAGACATCCGTGCTACACTTATTAAATAAGCTGGCAGCTGATGAATCCAATGGGATTGAGGCAGTGCTGGACGCTGAGGAAGCAGAAAAAAGAGGTGCCGATCCTGAAGCACTCTGTATGCTCGAAGCAAGGAAAGGGTTCTATTTTCATGAATCGTTGCATGGAGACTTTCTTGATCCGGTCACCTCGAACAATCGCTATACATATGCAACGCACGGTTATTCACCAGAAAAAGAAGCATACACGACTGTATTCATGGCTGCCGGAAAAGGAATTCGCAAGAATATCGTCATTGAGGATATGCATCTTGTTGACGAAGGTCCAACCTTTGCCCATCTGCTTGGCTTAGATCTCGGGAAAACAGATGGACAAATTGTGAAGGAATTATTTTAATATTGTAAAGAGAATGTAATATTCCATGATAGTAGCTATTTTTCTAGTAATATAAAATAATACTATTTTTAATTAAATTCCAAAGTAGGGGGATTTTTATGAAACGTTTTACTAAGGAAGAAAATAGCTGGATATTATACGACTGGGCCAGTTCTGCTTATTCGATTATTATTTCGACAGCTGTTTTCCCTCTCTTTTATAAAGCTTCTGCAGCCGAAGCCGGAGTTAGCGGCGCAAATTCGACTGCATATCTGGGATATACAATTTCGATTGCAACCTTTATTCTTGCAATGCTTTCACCGATTTTAGGAACCATTGCCGATTATCAAGGCAACAAGAAAAGGTTTTTCCGTTTCTTTTTCTCCCTTGGTATTATTTTCACAGCCGCGTTGGCATTTATCCCAAATAGCCAATGGCTTTTGTTGCTCGTTTGTTATACGTTTGCCGTCATCGGTTCATCAGGAACAAACGTATTCTACGATGCTTTTCTCGTTGATGTTACAACGGAAGAACGGATGCACCGTGTTTCCACCCGCGGCTATAGCGCAGGTTACATTGGCAGTACGATTCCGTTTATTATAAGTATTGCCATTATTCTTTTATCTCAAAATAACATTCTGCCAATTTCAACAACGTTGGCAAGTGAAATTTCTTTTCTTATCACAGCACTTTGGTGGGGACTGTTTGCGATTCCGATTTTGAAAAATGTCAGACAGCGTCATTATATTGAACGGGAAGCGAATCCTGTTCTCAATAGTTTTAAGCGCCTTGGTAAAACATTTAAAAATGTACGTAAGCATCGTGCGTTATTTTTATTCTTGTTAGCTTATTTTTTCTACATTGACGGCGTTGGAACGATTATTACGATGTCTACGGCATTTGGAACTGATTTAGGGATTAACGCAACGAGTTTACTTATTATTTTATTAGTCACCCAGCTTGTCGCTGCTCCATTTGCTTTATTATATGGAAGACTGGCAAATCGCTTTACCGGAAAAAAAATGCTCTATGTCGGGATTACGGTTTATATCATTGTTTGCATTTATGCTTATTTCTTACGGACAACACTTGATTTCTGGATTTTAGCAATGCTTGTCGCAACTTCGCAGGGCGGCATTCAGGCGATCAGCCGCTCTTACTTTGCAAAACTGATTCCAAAACAAAATGCCAATGAATTTTTCGGCTTTTATAACATTTTCGGAAAATTCGCCTCTATAATGGGACCGTTTCTGCTCGGGGCAACAGCCCAACTGACAGGAAGTACAAACAGCGGTGTTCTCAGCCTTATAATACTGTTTATTATTGGTATGGTTATTCTTACGTTCGTACCTGAGAAGAGCAAAAGCACGGATACCGTTGCTTATTCCCGTTCCGTTTGATATTACTTCGGTAGTAAACCCGTTTCATCAAGCTAAATTTCCAATCAGGCAAAGACAATCCTTCGCCTGATTGGAAGTTCCACCCTTTTTTTCACTTGCGGATGAAGGTTTCCCTATGAGAAAATGATATAATCTAATTATTGATGAGCGTAAAAGGTGAGTGTAAGTGGATAAAACTGCTGCAATAAGCTTGTTCAACCAGTACGTTGACGGCTGGAAGTCTAATAATGCGGAACAAATTTTAAATGTACTAGAAAAAAATTGCCTGATTACAGAATGCTATGGCCCTCAATAGCAGGGATTAATTATTCCAGTCAACTTAATGGACTTTGCAATGTCCCATAAGTTGACTGGATTCATTTAAATTTTTATTGTTCATTCACCGCTTCATTCAGTGGCTTTGTCCTCATTCTCATACACAGCTTTAAGACTTCATTCAAAAGCAGCGGTGTTAGTCCTAACACGATCACGATCCCCCAATCTCGCAGAGAAAGCATCTGTACATTAAACGCTTCTGATAAAAACGGAATCGAGATCACAACGAATTGCAGAAAAATGCCAATCAAGATCGAAGCAATTAATAATTTATTCGTGAACAGCCCCACTTGAAAAATTGACCTCGTCACGCTTCTCATCGCCAGAGAATAAAAAAGCTGGGAAACAGCAATGACAACGAATGCCATTGTTCTTGCGTAGGTTAACACTTCTTCAGGAATAAACTGTGACGCTAAACTGTAGCCATACTCATTCAAGCCGATGTAAAAGGCAACTAATGTAAGAACACCGATTAATAAACCTCCTAATACCGCTCTAAATCCGGCTCCATGGGCAAAGAATCCCTCTTTTGGATCTCTTGGTTTCCGCTCCATAATCGTTTTATCTCCGGGATCGACACCGAGAGCAATAGCCGGCAATGTATCCGTTATTAAATTTATCCAGAGAATCTGCGTCGGCAACAGCGGTACCGGCCAAAAAAATAGCACGGAAGCCAATACAGTCACCACTTCTCCGAGATTACAGGAAAGCAGAAAGGTCACCGACTTCTTAATATTGTTGTAGATATTTCTTCCCTCTTCAATGGCATGAACAATTGTTGTAAAATTATCATCTGTCAAAATCATATCGCTTGCGCCTTTTGATACGTCCGTACCTGTAATCCCCATGGCAACACCGATATCGGCATTTTTCAACGATGGCGCATCATTGACCCCGTCACCGGTCATCGAAACAATGTTCCCGTGGTCCTGAAATGCTTTGACAATTTTCACTTTATGCTCCGGAGAAACTCTGGCAAACACACGATATTGGCCAATTTTCCTGGAAAAATCCTCATCGGACAAATCATCGATTTCCGCTCCGGTAATACTTTGTTCTACCGAAGTTGCGATTCCAAGCTCCATTGCAATTGCCGCTGCCGTGATTTTATGATCACCGGTAATCATAACAGGCGTAATACCCGCCCGCTTTGCTTCTGCAATCGATTCTTTTACCTCCTGCCTTGGCGGGTCGATCATCCCGACAAGACCTAAAACCGTTAAATCTTTCTCCATTGCATGCGGATCAATGATTTGCGCCGTATTTTTATATGCCGCCCCCAAAACTCTTAGGGCATCATTGGACATTTCTTCAGCTTCTTTTAAATAATTTGCTTTTATTTCATCCGTTAGCGGGACTACCTTCCCGTTCACAAGTGCATGACTGGATTTTTCCAATAAATTGTCGATTGCCCCTTTTGTGTGAACTCTGTAGCCTTTTCCTTCTTCATTTAATGTTGACATCAGCTTGCGGTCGGAATCAAATGGGTATTCCGCAACTCTTTTGTATTCAGAATGGAGCGTTTTTCTCGTTAAGTCATATTTATTACCGAGTACAATCAAAGCAACTTCGGTCGGATCGCCTGTGCTTTCGCCATTTTCATATGTAGCATCTGAGCATAAGACAAAAGACTTCATTAATTCCTTTTCGTCTTTTCCCGTATCAAGTCCTTCCGCTTCTATTGGAACATCATGAGAATGCCCGTATGTATAAAATTTCACCACTGTCATTTTATTTTGTGTCAAAGTTCCTGTTTTATCAGAACAGATGATGTTAACAGAACCTAGTGTCTCGACAGCAGGAAGTTTTTTCACAATTGCATTAATTCGCGACATTCTTGTTACCCCTAAAGCAAGGACGATCGCCACAATTGCCGGAAGTCCTTCCGGGATTGCCGCCACTGCTAAACTGATTGCCGTCAGGAACATTTCAAATAAATCTCTTCCTTGAAAGAGCGCAATCACAAAAATGACAAGACATATCCCAATCGCGATAAACCCGAGCATTTTCCCAAGCTCTTCAAGTCTTTTTTGTAAGGGTGTCATTTCTTCTTTGTCTTCATCAAGCGCACTGGCAATTTTCCCGATTTCCGTATTCATCCCTGTCCCAACAACAACGCCCTCCCCTCTTCCATACGTTGCGATCGTTGACATAAATACCATATTGGATTTGTCTCCAATTGGAGTTTTCGGATCTTCATGAATTGCATTTGCATCCTTTTCAACCGGCACAGACTCTCCTGTCAATGTAGATTCCTCAATCTGAAGATTCGCACTTTCAAGAAGACGGATATCTGCCGGAATAAAACGCCCGGCATCAAGAATCACCACATCTCCAGGGACCATTTCGGCAGAGTTCACTTCTTTTACTTGCCCGTCCCGGCGAACTAATGCTTTCGGAGTTGTCATTTTTTGCAGCGCCTCGATCGCTTTTTCTGCTTTAAATTCCTGGAACACACCTATGACTGCGTTTAAAACAACTACTAATAAAATGATAATGGCATCTGTGTATTCTCCGATAACAACCGTGATAACCGCTGCGCCGAGCAGCACATAAATAAGCATATCCTTCAATTGAGAAAAAAATAATGAGAATAAGCTTTTCTTTTTCTTTCCTTTTAATTTATTTTTCCCGAACTTTTCAAGCCTTGTTTTTACCTCATCCGCCGACAAACCCGTATCCGAATTCACCTTTAATATTGTCAGGACATCTTCGGTTGATTTTGCGAACCACATAACCAAACACCTCTCATTTCCTCCGTTTTTCTATCATGTGAAAAGTGAATAAAGTACACACGTCAAAACGGATTGTTCTTCTTAAGGTTGTTCACCTAGAATAGTATGTTGTCCCATCCTCTTCCATAATATTCTTCCAAAAAAACAAACTTCTCATGCAAACTGCGGATGGTGATTTCCGGGAGCAAAAAATATAGAAAAATACATTTGCTTAAACAATTTTCACAATATGTACGGAATTTTAACCATGGATCTATCGTTTTCCGAAAGTTCATTGCTTTGACAGAATGAAATAATTAAAGTAAGATTACTCTATCAGATAGAATAGATACGGAACAAGGAAGTGGAAAAATGATCAGAAGTGATGTAATCCGTGGTCATTTGGATTCCATTATTTTGCGCTTGATTTTAGAAAAGGACAGATACGGGTATGAAATTTCGAAGGAAATTAGTGCACGGACGAAAAATCGCTTTTTAGTAAAAGAAGCCACTTTATATGCCGTTTTTCAGCGATTAGAGAAAAAAGCATTGATTTCATCCTATTTTGGAACCGTTTCCCAAGGCGGCAAGCGAAAATACTACAGGATTACAGATGTCGGCAAAAAGTATTTAAATGAAATTGGTGAAGAATGGCGGGAAACAAAGGAAATACTCGATTTATTTTTAGAACATGGATCATGAGTTATTTATTTTTTACACTTCATTAAAAGTGCATTTTCAAAAGGTAACGAAGATTTTCGCCGTATATCATTGACAACGTTTTGAATACCCTCAAAAAAGGAATGGTGGCAATGAATTTAGACGATAAAAAGCTAGACAAACATAGAAACACTATAGCGGGAAAAATATGTGAATTACCAGATGGCACTGCTATTCCAAGCATTGGCCAGGGGACTTGGTACATGGGGGAAGACCCTGATAAAGAAGCGGATGAAATCAGGGCTCTGCAACTCGGAATTCAGCTGGGGATGTCCTTAATAGATACGGCTGAAATGTATGGCAATCGGAAGACGGAACGTTTAGGAAAAGCGATAAAAGGAATGCGGGATCACGTGTTTCTCGTCTCGAAAGTGTATCCTCACATTGCCGGAGCGAAAAAAATAGTTAAAGCTTGTGAAAACAGTTTAAAACGGCTCGGAACGGAATATTTGGATTTGTATCTATTGCACTGGCGCGGCAGCATTCCTTTGGCAGAGACAATCGAAGGTATGGAAAAGTTGCAAAAAGAAGGAAAAATCCGCAGATGGGGTGTGTCAAATTTCGATACATCTGATATGAATGACCTTATCAACACTTCTACCGGGAAAAATTGTTCTGTCAACCAAGTACTTTACCATCTCGGTTCAAGAGGCATTGAATATGATTTACTTCCCTGGCATAAGGATCACGGCATTCCGATTATGGCCTACAGTCCGCTTGCCCAAGGGGGAACATTGCGAAATCAATTGCTTCATGAACCGATATTTCTATTTCTGCAAGTGCTACCACAACTTTTCTTCTTCCTTGTTTTCCACTGCATAACAGACCGTGAAAATCGTCAATGAAATCTTCTAAATCTGTAATCTTAACTTTATAAGCAGTCACTTCTAAAGGACCTGTCTCATTTTCGTAAGTAGTCAGGCATTCTGTTACCCAATCTGCTGATCATCAAACAAGTTCTTCCTAAGGCACTTTCGATGAAGATATATGATTTGACAAAATAATAACATAGTATTCTTTCAAAAAGGAAGCGTTCGCGATTCCCTTCCATGATTATCAAAGCAAAGAAATGCCAAGATACACTGCCGTTCCCCACATGACGAGCGCAGATAGTTTATTAAAAAGAAGCAAAAGATCTCCTGATTTGTCGAGCTTTCCAGTCATTTTTCCTGCATAAGCAAGCCCAGTAAACCAAAGCCAGGAAACACAAATACATGCAATTGTAAATCCTGCTTTTTCCGTTCCGCTATAAGTCAGGGAGCTTGTCCCGATCACACCTGCCGTATCTATTATCGCATGCGGATTTAACAGGGAGACAGAAATGGCAAAAGTAACTTGTTTTTTTACAGAGTAAGCAATTCTCTCTTCATCTGTTGCATCTGTATGTTTGCTATTCCAAGTTGAAAAACCCATATAGAGAAGAAAAACGATTCCCGCAAGAAGCAGGCCAATTCTTATCCACAAAGAACCTAATACAACAACCGTTATTCCTAAGACGGATATTGAAATCAGAAATGTATCACATAGCGATGCAGCGATTATAGCCGGGAATGCTTTTGTCATGTTGGGCTGCAGTGCCCCTTGTTGAAAGATAAAAATATTCTGTACCCCTAAGGGCAAAATCAAGCCAAATGCTAAAATAAATCCGTGAATCATTGCTTCTATCATAATTATTCCCCCATTTGCAGCTTTCCTTCATTGTAAAAAAGAAAAAGAGGATTGTCTCCGGCCAATTGGATGGATTTTTACCCAACCAATCGTTACAATAAGAGAAATTGAAAGGGAGGTTCCCCGATGATTGAAATAAATTGGCAACCTGATATAAATTCCGCTGTTCCGCTCTATGAACAAATTTATCATTTTGTAAAAAGAAAAATTATCAACGGAGAATGGGCAATTGGCACAAAACTGCCTCCGCAAAGAAAGCTGGCGTTATATTTCCATGTAAATCGCAGTACGGTCGTCTATGCATTGGAAGAACTGACCGCAGAAGGTTTTCTTGCCGCGAAGGTTGGCCAGGGAACGTTCGTCGCAAATAACACCTGGAGCCGGTTTGCCTCCAATCCCCCTCCTGACTGGCACAATTACGTAAACGCCGGCTCTCATTATCCAAATATGAAAGCTATTCAAAAAATAAATTTGGCAGAAACAAAGCACAATATGATCCGCCTCGGTACCGGCGAATTGGCACCTGAGCTTTTACCGAGTAAAGAAATAAAGCAACTTTTTCAAAAGAAAAGGGCAGAATTTTCTTTATCCTATTCAGAACCAAAGGGAAACATTTTTTTAAGAGAAGAAATCAGCCGCCATTTAAACGAAAAAGGGATTCACGTTTCCCCATCTTCGATTCTCATAATTTCCGGGGGTCTGCAAGGATTACAATTGATTTCTCTTGGCTTATTGCAGCGCGGCTCCACCATTTTTCATGAAACGCCTTCTTACTTACATTCGGTTCAGGTTTTCCAATCTTCCGGAATGCATTTATTAGGAATTCCGCTGGAAACGGACGGCATACAGACAGAAAGAATCGCCATGTTAAAAAGACAACATCACGCAGCACTACTTTATACGATTCCTACCTTTCACAATCCTACAGGAATTGTCATGACGGAGCAAAAAAGAAGGGAACTCATTTCGGTTTGCAATAAGGAGAGGCTGCCAATCATTGAGGATGATGCATATGGCGATTTATGGTTTGAAGAAGCGCCTCCCCTTCCGTTAAAAGCGCTGGACAATAACGGGCTGGTGTTATATTTGGGGAGCTGGTCAAAAACCGTTGCACCAGGTTTACGGATTGGCTGGGTTGCCGGTTCTGAAGCTGTTATCGATCGGTTAGCGGATATAAAAATGCAGACGGATTACGGTACCAGCGCGCTTTCGCAATATGCAGCAGCAGAATGGCTGGCTGGCGGGTATTATGAGGAACATATCAAAAAAATCAGAGCAGCATTGAAACATCGCCGTGATGTTACCTTGTCATTTTTGCATAAACATTTTCGTGAGATCGCAAGTTGGAACGTTCCTAAAGGGGGATTTTACATTTGGCTGCAACTGCAGAAGCAGATATCTATATACAAACTCTTTGAAAAAGCTATGCAAGAAGGAATTTTACTAAACCCCGGTTATATTTATGATCGAAACGCACAGCAGCATTTACGCATTTCGTATTCTTACGCTTCTCCCGATGAGTTGGAGAACGGCCTGCGGAAACTTCGTATATTGGTGGAGGAGATGACCGATAAATATTGATTGGTCATTTCCTACCTGCACCGAACGAAATTCATTTTACGTCGATCCACTTTTCTAACCGTGGATTATCCGATGTCATCGGCAAATAAGCCAACTTTTCAATATGCCAATTCCAGGATTCCTTTGCCATAAAAAACTTTATATTACCATTATAGAGCATCGTGACATCCCCGGTTTCTTGATCTGTATGATCGATTTGAAAAGATACCACATACTCGGCTTCATTTTTATTTCTAGACCATTCATTTATGAAAAAAATGAGAGAATTTGATTCGGGAAGTTTTTCTTTCGTTGGAAATTCAAAAAATTGCCGTACTACCTCATTCTGCTTTTCGCTTAATTGCTCTGAATCCCTGCCCTGCTTCTGCTCATCTAAAATATCTTCTATCATATTTTCCGGATTATTGATTCGCATAAAAGCAATTGCCCCAGCAATAACGGCAAGGCCCAGGATGATGATACCTACCCGTTTCATTGTATTTCCTCCAATAATAAAATAAACTTGGAATCTACCATCGTTAATACAACCATAACAAATTTTTACATCTAAATCTAGTATTATTTTTGATGAATATAAATTCTAAATTTATAAGCTTTTAGTCGTTCCATAAGGTTCCCCTACTTTCTATTTGTGATTATTTCCTTGTTTCTGGATATATTTTTTGATGACATCGATCGGAGCTCCTCCAGCAACATGCCT
>JAGKQJ010000126.1 GCA_017898095.1 Bacillaceae bacterium Marseille-Q3522
AAGATCATGAATGTTTCATAAAACCATCTCCCTGTATTTTTAAATGTATTATTTCTACGTAGATTGTAGCATATTTACAATCAAAGTCAATAAATTTCATGAATAATTGTAACTTTCCTTCTTTTATTGTAAAATAATTGCGTAAGTATCGGAGGGAATTATATGAGTGATAAACATGAGATAGATCCATTACTTGATTTTGACTTATTAAAAAAACTGGTTGTCGGGATAGGGGAAGTATCTGACATAACAGGGGTTCCTATGAGAAAAATTCGCTATTGGGAAGAAAAAGGCATTATTGAATCTGAAAAAGAGGGGGAAGGAACGACCCGCAGATATGATTATTTAAACATAAAAAAAATCCTGTTAATCCAGGAACTAATGGACGAAGGGTTTACGCTTGATGCAGCTGCAAAAAAAGTCGAAGCCCGTATGAAAAATATCAGCAAGGTATTTCTCAAGCTGGCAGATTCGGCTACAGATGGTAACAAACCCGAGTAAAAATTACTTACTATATAGTAAGATGAATTCAGACTTACGATTAGTAAGTGACCTAAGAATACCCTGGAGGTAGTCAATTACTCACGACTAAAGTCGTAAGCTTGCAACCGCCTCAGTGGTCCAAACGTCATCCACAAAGGAATGCTCCCACTCTTTTTGCAAGATCACTCACCGGCGTCGCATCATCAAGCTTTGGGTTTGCACCGAAACCTGTCCCAGTTACCCGGGATCGGGTGATTGACAGCACCCGTTTCATCTGCAGGGCTTGCCCGCAAACGGTTAGTCTTTTTCAAAATGGGGTTTTTCTACTCCGCTGACGTATTGTTTTCCAAGCTCTTGGATATACATCGCTCCAATACGGTCGTCATTACTGCGATAGCCACAGTTTTGACAGTGGTACTCATGGATGTCGTGGTGTCGATGTTCTTTATCAATTGTCCCGCATTTAGGCACCGCTGGCTCGTATAGTGGGCATCGACTTTAATGACCTCACTCTGGTTTAGACGAGCCTAAGTAAGAAAGGAGGAAGTAATGAATTCCCGCTCCATTACACATTTTACCCGCAGGTTCAAATATCCGGTTTAATCATTTAATTGAAATGATCCCTCCCTTCTTTGAGAGTAGCGAAGAATATGGTTTCTACAGTGAAAGAGTTTGAAAAAAGGGATTCAGACGTAACATGTCTGAATCCCTTTTTTTAAAATTTTGCGGTCTAAGCAAAAATCTTTGCAATGGCATCGTAGTCAGAATCACTTAACGGAATATCAACAGACTTAATATTACTTAATAATTGCTCTGGTGTCCGTGCACCCGGGATAACCGGACCAATTTTCGGATTTTTGAAATACCATGCCAGTACAAGTTGGGCGACTGTTGCATCATAGGCAGCGGCGATTGGCTTTAATTGATCTGCTTTTGCAACGTTATTTATTAATTGATCGGGTTGATACAAGTCAATGTTTAAACGATAATCCCCTTTTTCAAGTTGCGGTAAATTATCCACTGAATAACGGCCCGTCAGCAGTGCCCCGGCAAAAGGTTCATATGGGACGAAGGAAATATGTTGTTCATTCAAGTACGGGACTAATTCGGCCATTTCTTTTTGTTGCAGTAAACTATATTGATTTTCAACTAAGTCTACATATCCGTCTGCATTTGCCTCTTTTACTTGTTCCAATGTGAAATTTGAAATACCGATCGCACGAATTTTTCCGGCTTCCCTCAATTTTTGCAGTGCACCGACAGCTTCTGCCTTTGGTGTATCTTCATCCGGAAAATGGATATAAAAAATATCAAGATAATCGGTTTGCAGACGCTTCAAGCTCTCATCTACAGACTTTGTTAAAAACGCTGGTGTGTTGTTTAAGGTCAATGTCCCGTCTTCAGACACTTGGTGCGCTCCCTTGGAAGCTACAATAACCTTGTTCCGGTCATATTGTCGTAACACTTCACCTATAAGTTCTTCTGAATGGCCAAAACCATATACAAAAGCCGTATCAATCATTTCAATATCATGATCTATTGCTGTTTGGACAACTTTTTTCCCTGTTTCATCATCCAGGTTCACGAATAAATTATATCCGCCAATCTTGTTTGTCCCCAGACCTAATGGATTCACATATATATCTGTCTGTCCAACTTGAACCTTTTTCACAAAAATCACCGCTTTCTGCATAAATTACTTTTATCGTAAAGAATATTAGCGGCAACGTCAAAAACTATGCTTTAAACATATTACAAAGCCTATGTTCTGTATTTTTATATTAATCTTGTTTAACCTCTCTAAAAATGATAAAACATAAGAATAGTTTTATTATTTAAAAATACGGAGGGATTTTATGGAGATTAAAATAGATGATTTAACCGGACCTGAAGTGGCTGGGTTAATAAGGGAACACCTGCATAGTATGACACTACATTCTCCGCCGGAAAGTATACATGCACTAAATCTTGACGCTTTGCGAAAACCGGAAATAACATTCTGGAGTGCATGGGAAGATGGCGAATTACTCGGCTGCGGGGCACTGAAACAACTTGATCATCTGCATGGAGAAATAAAATCAATGCGAACTTCTTCTTTGCATCAAAGAAAGGGTGTTGCCAGAAGGCTCCTTCAACATATAATCGGGGTAGCCAAGCAGCGGGGCTATCAGAGATTAAGTTTAGAAACAGGATCCATGGATGCATTTGAACCGGCCAGAAGATTATATACAAGTTTCGGATTCCAATATTGCCAGCCGTTTTCTGATTACTCGGAAGATCCAAATAGCTTCTTTATGACAAAGGAATTGTGAGAAATAGAAATTATTCTGCTTCAAACTAACAGTTTCTATTCTAACTGCTCTCCGTTGGATGCACTTAATAAAGGGATTTAGACATAACATAACTGAATCCCTTTTTTCCAGCTGATTTGTCGATTTTATTATTATTGACCTATCGTTATGTAGTTTATTTTTGACTTTGAAAGATTAATTGTTACAGAAATTTCTTCATATACTGCTTGATGAATTGCTATGTAAGGGAATGTTTTAAATAATGGATCTAGCCAAATTCTTTTGTAAAAGTCAAACTCCAATTTAGCATTTGAAATGACTTTGGATCTGTCAGAAGGAATCAGTATATTTGCATCAAGTGGTAACACTTGAAAAGAGTTTTGTATTAATGAAAGAAATCCCTCATTTCTATTGGTAAGGTTAACTTTCATCCTTTTCTAACTCCTTCATCAACTCATCCATGACATTATCCTTGTCTTCTTGGCACAACCCAAATTCCTCTAAACTCTTCCCAAAACGAGATAAATCATCCGCTAATTCATCAGGTTTTTTACCGGCTTATTTGAAATTGCCAGTATCATTGGAGTAAAAAAGACAAGCTATACAGAAGTAACAACAAAGAGAACACCGATGGGATTAGCACAATATTTCAAATTGAACATATTGTGCTATTGACAATAGTGTGTTTCATACAGTATATTGTTGTTGTAGGAGTTGATGACATGAGCCAAGTAGATGAGATAATAAATAGTTTATTGCAAGAGCTGAGGCGGGGGACAATCATTATCGGTGCGCTCAGCCAGCTTTCCGAGCCTCAATATGGGTATTCACTTGTCACAGTGTTGGGAGAAAAAGGTATCAGTATCGATGCAAATACGCTATATCCACTACTGCGCCGATTGGAGAAGCAGGGACTTTTAGAAAGTCACTGGGATACTGACAAAACTCGACCGCGCAAGTACTATCAGCTAAGCCAGACAGGGAAGGAGGTTTATGTTCGGTTATGTCAGGAATGGCGAAAAATAGTTTCCAGTATGGAAACAATAGTGGAAATAGGAGGAGGAGATTAGATGGAACTCATCGATCGTTATATATATGCAATGAGCCAAAAGCTGCCGGTTAAGCAACGGGAAGATATTGAAAAAGAAGTACGGGGACTCATTGAGGATATGCTGCAGGAACGTACTCAGGAAAGAGAAGCTAGTTGTGAAGATATCGAAGGGGTATTGTCTGAACTGGGGAATCCAAGTGAACTGGCTGATCAATACCGGGGATACAGTCGTTACCTAATTGGACCAGAATGGATTGATGCTTACTGGATGATCCTGAAAGTTGTCTTACTTTCTTCCGGATTTGGCATTAGCATTTCATTCTTCATACAATTTTTTGTTGATCCCCAGAACGTGACAGAGCTGTTTGTTAACTATATTGTTTCATTGATTCAAGGCACGATAACGGTATTTGTTATTGTAACGATTCTATTTGGGATAGCTGAAAATTCAAGATTGAATAAAGCTGATTTAATAAAAAAGAATAAAAAAGAATGGAACCCTGCTGATCTGCCACCAATTCCTGATCCGAAAAAAAATATCAAAATAAGTGAGCCTATAACAGGTATCATATTTTCTTTTCTGATCATGATGATGTTTATTTACTCGGGTAATCTGATTGGGGTCTTTATGCTCGATAACACCCAATGGAATGTGATTCCGGTATTTAATCCTGAGACGATTCACAAGTATCTACCACTTCTTTATGTAATAGTTGGTATCGAGATATTAAAAGAATGCATGAAGTTAATCTCGAGAAAGTGGACGAAACAATTGGCTATCTATAATTTGATAATAAATGTTGTTTCATTTGTGCTGATTGCGATTATTTTTTCCAATCCATCGCTTTGGAATCCGGAATTTATGCAAGCATTAGTTGACGTTGGCGGACTTTCTAACTCAAGCGAAACGTACCAAATTGTAAACTCAATTTGGAATTTTGTAACTCATGGGTTAATCTATCTGCTTGCTATTGGTTATATCGTTGATACCATTATGGTCTTTTTCAAGGCATTTCGTAAAAGCGATCTGCTGGGGCTTTCGGGTAAATGTTGGTACTAAAGAAAGAGTAATTATCTGAAAATCAATCCATGAATTCTAGTTGAGGCACAGATAGATGTCACCTCACATATTATTATGACTCAATTATGTCGTAATTATATGTGAGGTGACACGGATGCCCCAAATAAGAGCGATAACAGATTTACGTAAACCAATGAAATCAAGGGCTTTACCTACTAAAACGGATTTCACTCCTTGTAAACATTGCCTAATCCTAACTGCTCATTTTATTATAAACGTAAACAGATACGGTTCTACATTTTACGTATCGTGAAATTGTCGCGAAGCACCGGCCAATTTTGCGGAAAGGGATTGCCAAGCACCCAATAACTTACGCCTCTCAACCGATATTCTTTCACGACATCATATTTTGCTTGCATGCTTCTGGCATCTTCAAACCATACTTCATGCTGCTGGCCGTTTTCATCGGTATAACGGAAGAAAGGAGACTGATAGGTTTCATGATATTGAATGGCCGCTCCATACCTTCTTGCTAATTCCACCCCCTGTTCCGGGCTGATCGTGCGGGCAATCGTACCCTCGACCCAGGGAATTCGCCAATCCCGGCCATAAAGCGGGACACCCATGACAATTTTTTCACGCGGGATAACGGTAACGGCGTAATTGAGAACGTCACGCACCTCGTTAATTGGCGCAATTGCCCACGGCCTCCCTCCTGCCCAGCCCCATTCATATGTCATCAGGATAATAAAGTCGACAATCTGTCCCTGAGCGGCATAATCATGTGCTTCATAGAGAAGTCCCTGCTGCTCGCCGCTTTCTTTTGGTGCAAGCGCCGTTGAAACGGAATACCCTTGCGGACGCAGGCGGGCGACTACTTTTCGCAAGAATGCATTATAATTTTCCCTGTCATCGGGATAAACATATTCAAAATCAATGTTTAAACCGGTGTAACCTTTTGCCCGCATCGCCTCTAAAATATTTGTGATTAATGTGTCCTGCAAGGTTGGATTGCGGAGAATAGTGGCCGCCAGGTCCGAATCAAATCGGCTATTGCGGAAATTCGTAATTACAAATAGCGGAGAAACATTTGCTGTACGGGCTGCTCGCAATATCGGTGCATCCTGCATTTCCGTGAGTGTTCCATCTTCTCTGACACTATGCATGAACGGAGAAATATACGTGAAATTTCTTCCCAACATTAAAACTTCCTGTGCACCCGCTTCATTGATTTCTGTAGTGTAGGCATTGACCTCTGTTACCGGTTTCGCCGCACGCGGAATCCGTAATACCTGCCCGGTACGAATCTGTGCCGGATCGGGAATGTTATTTGCCTGGACAATCTGATTGATCGTCGTTCCGTACCGGTTGGCAATCCCCCATAATGTTTCACCCGGTTGCACGATATGGGAGGCATAGGGAATCTGCAATACTTCTCCCACATAAATGACAGACGGGTCGGTAAGATTGTTGTATTGAGCTAATTCTTGGACGGATACACGATGATTACTCGCTATTTGCCATAAGTTATCCCCTGTCTGTACAACATACTCTCTGCCGCGTTCCGGAATGACGAGTGCCTGCCCGACAACAAGTGCATTCGGATCCCGGATCCCATTAGCTAACATTACCTGATTTACGTCGGCCCAATATTGCTGGGCAATCCGCCATAACACATCACCACTCTGAACAACATGAATTTGCATGCTACTCTCCCCCAATTTGGATATTTACATATCATGCTATTCATATGGTATTTGTCCCGATATTCATTTACGATGCCGAAAATTGCCGTTTTTAAATCGATTAATAAATTTTCCATCCCGTTATCGCGTAAATATAGAAGGAGAAAATCTCATCTAGGATTCTATGCTTTCTCGCTAAATCAAATGGATTTGTAAAGCTGTATCAGAGGTTTTTCATATGGTGGTAGGAATGGATAGCATTAAATGAAAAAAGCCCAATTTCTTGATACCTAGTCAGTCAGTGCATAAGTCTTCCATAGTACAATGCATAAAGTGAAACTTCCATCAGTGGGGGTTTTCTTTCATCCCCCACTGATGGTTAGTTGAACCAATCGGGCTTTTAGGGGCAGTTTATCCCCCACCTAAAATGACTGGTATCACCTCCATTTTTGAGGTGGGGGTATTACTGCCCCTTAATCTGCGATAAACAGAGACACAAAACGTAAAATTGATCACCAACAATGAACTTCCTATGCTTTCGCTTCATCGAATTGCGTGGCATAGACATCGACCTTCGTTACCGGTCTTGCTGGTCGCAGCATGCGTAATGCCTTGCCAATTCAAATCGGGGAACGGATCAGATATGTTTTTTTCTGATCGTGATGCCATAGCGACCATCAATTTCCCGTACTGACTCGCCTTCTTGCACGATATGAATCGTTTATGGAATCTCCAACACAAAAATACGGTCGCTCTATGTACAATCAAATAAGAACAACCGTATATTTTAGCTTTTTGAAATTTTATTTTTTAAAGAATCTAACAATTATTAACAACTCTAAAAAAGAAACGATGCCCTGAATCCACGGCGAAACTTTAAATTTACTCATAACAAAAACGGATACAAAAATTACCACAATTAAAACTACCCACGCGAAAAATGACAAATGGAAAGAGGAAAATAATTTTTTAATTATGGCCACCCCCAATTATTAATTTCTCAAAGCAGTCGAATCAAACTTCATTATCAACTGGAGAGAACCATTACTCATTTAGAAATGAACCTATAACGCAACCAGCTGCAGCAACATCCTATCCATCTAGAAGCATTGCTAAAATTCTGTTGCAACTCTTCCGTGAATGATTGCGCTAACATCTCTTTTAGAAAAGTAAACACGAATATAGCTCCAGTGGATACTTCCGAATTTTGCCGTCCCGGCACTAAATAATGATAACAGATTGCTTCTTCTGTTGGAATATATTTCATTGTTATTTTACTGTAAATGAAACTAATTGTCTACTACTCTTGTCCTGTGACAATGAACCGTTTTGAATCGGTTGAGACTTAATCCTTCTCATTTCGACAAGATGAAAAAATAAAGGCAGTTAATCTTCAACAGAACAAAATAGCTTCATTCTTTTTTATTATCTTTAGCCGACCCAATCCCTATTCCAATCGAAAGCCCGATTGCAAGCCCTAAAGCAAGATTATCAAATAACATACCGAATACTAATCCCAATGCTATGCCGATACTCATTCCAATTGCCATTGAATCTTTACTTTTTTTATCCTTACTCACAATAGATCCCTTCTTTCCTCGAACATCGTGTTTACTTGTATTACGATTGAAATCATTTATTAGTTTCACTCTTTTCCATTTTTTTAAAATGAAGCATGATCAGTATTTAAAAGTTGATTTTCATTTTCCATACTTTTTTATCCATTTAGATGTTGATTTCTTTTAATCTGACAGCATTGTTTCATCTGCGATAAAAACCAAAAAGGCGTCCAAAATGTATTCTGGACGCCCCCTTCGGACTTTTGCTATAGTACTTCCGCTTTAATTTGTTTCGAATAATAAAAGCGGACAATGAAAAAGTACAGGACTTGGATCGCTAAAAAAACACTAAGAACCGAAGCAGATACAGTAAATAAATTATATGTGAACATGTTTGATAATGCCGTGAGCGCGACAGCGCCGTGAATAAGAGCTACGATAATCGGAGCAAAGAAAAGAATCAACATTTGCCTGTTCAGTACCTTTGATAACTCTTTAACAGTCAGTCCCATTTTGGCAATTGCCTTAAACTTCTGCTTATCCTCATCTAAATCCATGTAGAGCCGGAAATAGAGGAAGCTGCCGGCAGAAACAAAAAAGACAATCCCGATAAAGAGCCCGACAAATAAGATTGGGCCGTAGCCTTGCAAAAGCAGATATACTTCGTATTCTGCAGAAAAAATACTATATCTTGGTAATTTTTCATATAACGTTTTAGAAGCATCCATGACATCTTCTTTCCCGGCTTCCGCCTGCCATGCATAATAGCTCAATTCATCTGCAGGAGCAGAAAGTGCTTCATAGTCGTAATCAGAAACAACATAATAAGAATCAGTTGCAGGCAGTGCTTTAGAATAGATCACTTCCGACGGTTTCAACGTTGCGCCTGATTGCAAACCGATCTCCTCATTTATCAGCTCGTCTGTTTGTCCAAAGGTTGCTCCCTGGTATTCTACGACCATAACTTGTCCATCTTCGACCTTGATGCTGTCTTCTTCAATGAGTGCCGCGAAACGGTTAAAATCCGATTGCTTTGCGATTAAAATCTCATCCTCGCCTATTTTATAATAGCGTAATAAGGCGTGTTCCGATTCCGCATCGATTTTTTCCTTATGCAACGTTTCATTGATAAAGGCAACATCCTCTTTTTCACTGCTATCACCGGCTTCATAAGAAAACGTGTTCGGATTCGTGATTTTTATACTTTCTGTTAGAAATGATTGAAACCCGAACAGGGTGCCGATTGCACTAAAAGCTACCGTTGAAACCATTGCTACCATGAAAAATGTCCGGGCATTATCTTTCATGCGAAAGGCAAGATCGGAAAACAGCAGCATATTTGTTTTATTCCAGAAAATATGCTCCTTTTTCTTTAAGCTTCTAATCACGAAGACACTTAATTGCGTAAACAGCAAATAAGTACCAATGGTTACTACAATAATAACCGGCAGCATCACCGCTGCAACCATAAGCCCTTTCGCAACGAGTGCCACTGTATACCCGCTCCCCAGCAGCAATACGGCTACAATCGTTAAAAAAAGATTTGCCTTCGGCTCCCCCTTGGAAATTTTATTGCCTTTTATTAATTCAATCAGTTTTTTCGTACGAAGAACGTAGGTTACAAATAAAGAGATAAAGAAAAATAATACGATAAAAGAAGCAAAGGTCAAAAGGATTGCCTCTAACGGAAAGTAAAAATGCAGGGTATTTTCCATGATCAGGACATTTTCCGCCAGCAACAAAATCCCTTTTGCAAAAACAACACCAAGCACAATGCCGCTAAGTGTAGCGAAAAAACCGATTAACATATTTTCTAAAAACACCATATACCGAATTTGTCTTATTGACATTCCTTGTATCATCAATAACCCGAACTCTTTTTTACGGGACTGCAAAAAGGAGCTCATCGAATAGAGGATAAAGAAAAATGAAAAAACATAAATGATTCCTGACGCAATATTCATGCCATAAGTTACATTAGAATTCATATCATCTCCGGTCAATGCGGGATGAAAAGCAAAGATGGCAAATGTAAAAAAGACCATTACCGTAAATAAGCTGCTGAGAAAGTATGCAGCATACAGTCTTTTGTTGCGGATAACATTATTAAACGCGAATCTGCGAAAGGTCATTTGCATTCCCTCCCAGTAAAGAAAGCGTATCGATAATTTTTTGGAAAAAGGCCTGGCGGTTATCGCCGCGATGTATTTCCGAATATAGTTTCCCATCCCGAATAAAAACGACCCGGTTGCAATAGCTTGCGGCTTGCGGATCATGAGTAACAAGCATCATCGTTGTCTGTTCGCTTTTATTAATCGCTTCCAGCATTTCCATTACATCCTTCGATGATTTGGAATCCAAATTTCCCGTTGGTTCATCCGCCAAGAGCAGCTTCGGTTTGTGGATCATTGCTCTTGCAACCGCCGCTCTTTGCGCCTGCCCGCCTGAGATTTCATACGTACGTTTTTTCAGAATTCCGGTTATCCCAAGTTTCTCTGCTATCTCCGCCGCTTTTTGCTTCATTTCTTTCACTTTTTTTCCGTCTAATGTTAACGGAAGTACGATATTTTCTTCTACTGTTAAAGTATGAAGCAGATTAAAGTCCTGGAAGACAAATCCGAGCTCGCGGCGGCGAAACTTCGCCAATGTTTCCTTCTTTAATTTATGGGGGTTGCTTCCATTTATTAATATTTCCCCTGTTGTCGGTTCATCAATCGTTGCAATCATGTTCAGCAAGGTCGTTTTTCCGCTTCCGGACGGCCCCATGATTCCAACAAATTCACCTGTTTCAATCGTCAGGTTAATATCCGTTAGGGCACGGTAGGCAATTTTTCCTTCATAAATTTTACTTACTTGTCTTACATTCAGCATCACAAGATCTGCCACTAAAAACATAGACAAATATACTCAATACTCATCTATGCTAGACTTTTCCTGCTTCTACGAATCCGACCTCGCCGATTGCTCGCTACTATCGTTTATATAATTCTCCGCAGGCGTAAATTCCGATGTAGCCCACCGTACATATTATCAATTATGCTAAAACTTTATAATTTTTAGCATATTTAAGATTAATAGCTGCATTCAAGTCTCTATCTATTACCGTTCCACACTTTTCACATTGATAAAATCGGTCCGACAATTTCAAGTCCACTTTCTTATGACCACAACATGAACATAACTTACTGGAAGGATAAAAGGTGGCTACTTCTCTTCATTCTATCCCTAATTTTTTACATACGTTCATGAGTTTTCGTTTAAAATCATAGAAACCCTGATTAGATATAGATTTAGCCAAATGCTTATTTTTTCTCATACCGTCAACATTTAATTTTTCTATCGTGATAAATGCTGGCTTGGTTTTCGCTAACATGTTTACCACATATAAACGATATGCGTTTCTGATCCTATTAAGTCTAGCATGTAACTTTTGTATTTTAAGTATATTTTTGTTTAGGTTTGCTCTTTTCTTAGTGACAGGTTTTT
>JAGKQJ010000127.1 GCA_017898095.1 Bacillaceae bacterium Marseille-Q3522
CATGTCCTAAATGTGGACACATTGAAAAATCGAATAGAAACAGGAAGTTGCACACATTTAAATGTCAGAACTGCCAATACCAATCCAATGATGACCGAATTGGAGCAATGAATCTGCACCGTAAAGGGATCGAATATATTGGTGCAGTTACTTAGCTTGTCCGATAACTAGTAAAGTAAAGGGTTATCCATTTGAAGTAGGAATTCCTGGGGGATTGACAATCCATGGGGCAATTCTTACAGATCAGTTACGCAGTGTTGATTGGCGATCCGGGAATTTAAAAATTGTCTGCAAAGTGCCAGAGGAAACTGTTCAAGAGTGCTTAGAGAAAATTAACACTTTTATAACTCTCGATTAAAAAATAACTATATGCAAATAAAGCATAGTTTTGAAAATGGTTAATAAATTTTAGACTGCTTTAAAAACGGTGATTTTTTGGGTGCACTTTTTAAAAAGACATTTCTATTGACTGAAAGAATTGGAATGATTTATAATAAGAAGGTAAGGAAGTAAAGATTTAAAGAATACGGAATAAGTGTCTTTAAAGTAGGGAGGGGCATATGATGAGAGCAGAAATGGTTCAAAGGAGCGATTCAAAAATGCCTAGATCTAAACGGATGAAAATCTCTAGTAAAAGACAGTTAACAATACCGGCAGAATTTTATGAAGATGCCGGATTTTTAAACGAAGCAATTGTCGAGTATGATGACATTGGCAGACGTTTGATTGTAAAACCGGTCAGTGAATATGAAGGTGTTGACTTTAGCGAAGAAATTTTAACAGACCTTGTAAACCGAGGACTATCAGGGCAAGAATTGCTGAAAGAATTTTCCCGTATAAAAAGCCAATTACCTGTCGCATTAAAAACGATGTTTGATGAAAAAACTGAGGAAACTAAGAAAATGCCGGTCATGACTTCTGATATTTCCTTAAACGAATATTTAGACCGTTTTCCTGATAAGGATAAAAAATAAAATATGCTAGGTATTCAGTTTCACCCCAAAGCAGTCAAGGAAATAAAGAAAATAAGGAAACAGGATAAAAAGTTTTATGAACGGTTAAATAATGCTATCGAAGTAATCAGACAGGATCCGAAAATCGGGAATTCAAAAAAGTATGATTTGGCAGGTTATTATTCCTTGGATTTATACAATCAAGGCACAAACTATGAGTTAGTTTATCGCATTGAGTATGATGAAAATGATAACGTAATCGTAATTATCATGTTTGGTACACGAGAAAATTTTTATCAAGAACTTAAAAGGCGGCTTGGTCTTTAATAGCGTTCTTTTGTGTTCACTCTCCTGTACCTGTATCTTTTCATAAATGAATAGGATTTGATATTTGGAGAGTTATGAAAGTGACAAACATTAGCAAAATACCGCAGTTAAAAAAACTTATTCCGTGTACAGCAGTGTGAGAAACACCAGATTAATTGTTAAAAATTAAGAAAAAAGGACAGCTCGGGCCGCTGTCCTTTTTCCATTTCACTTTTTCGCTGATTACAGGGTACAAATTAAAAAGAGTTATTCTGATCATTTTCTATCGTTAAGCCTTCCACATGTCTTTTGTTCATGAGGGTTTTCCTCTTTCGGTTTTCCTTTGATTCAAAAATAATAGCAAAATCATAGTCATCCGGATATAATTCTGAAGCGGCAATATAAAGCTTTAGCCGCTTATGATTGTATGCTATTTTTTCTCCTTTTACTTGCACAATGTAGTTTCCAAGTTGATCCGGCCCTTTGTATACAATACCGAATTCACCTGTCTGAACAATTTGAACATTATCTCCTTGCTGGAATGGAACCACTTTTTCAGGATGCACTTCATCAGTATCCCTCTTCCGTTTTACATAACGGTTCTGTGCAAGTTGTTTTTCCAACTCTTTTATAGCAACCAAATCCGTTGCATCTATTGGATAGTCTTTATGTTCCTTATAGGTGATTTGATGTGCTTTTTCAATAATTTTCGGATGCATTCCAAGGCGAAGTGCGATAGCAAATGCCTGGCTATCTCCTCCCTTCCCGATCAGTAAGCGGTACGTCGGTTTTAATGTATCTAAATCAAACTCCATCGAGCCGTTGGTAAACCCTTCCTGCTTCTCCGCAAATTCTTTTATTTCACTGGAATGCGTAGTCGCAAGTAAAGTGGCTCCTTTCTCGTACAGTTCTTGTAAAATGGCAGTGGCCAAGCCCATTCCTTCACCCGGATCTGTACCGGATCCCAGTTCATCAAGCAGGACAAGGCTGCGGTCGTTTGTTTGCTTTAAAAATTTGTTTTGCTTCTGTTACTTCATCGAGCAGGGATTGAATTTGTTTTCGATGAGTGGATGGCACAATAGCTTTGACATGTTCTTTACCGGAATCCGTTAACGCAAATTGTGCAACTTCTTCCTTCATACGGGAAAATTCTAATACTGAAAATGTTTGAGAATTCAATGTTTGTTCCTCCTTAAAAAATAAATAAAAAACCGCAATGAACATAAGCTCATTGCGGTAGAAGATGAGAGATCGCTATGATTGTGCCTCAAAAAAATACTTCTCCCTTTAACGGAAATTGAAAAAGCTGTGCAACAGAGCGCACAGCTTGAAGAGACACAAATCTTCTGAATGCTATGATCATATTGTTCTTAACTATCGATTCCAAAAAACACACTCAAATAAGCCTTCCCAATATTGATTTTTGAGAAAAACAGCTTTAGAATCGACCGTATGAAATTACGGATTAGTTAAGAACGACACCTAACATAAACATTCTCACCTTACAATATTCTCATTTATTATCATATCCATTTTCGTAACATCAAACAGAGATGATGCATAAAGATTAACTTGTTTTTTTGCATTTGTCAACTCAAATCGGTAATTTCTGTATACTTTTAAATCTTATGACAACATAAAGTGAAACTTCCATCAGTGGGGGTTTTTCGACGTACAGGACGTACTAGTGCCGACGTTGCAACAGGACGTTGCGCCTTTAGTCAGCCTTCATCCCCCACTGATGGTTAGTCGCGCGAAGCCCGATTGAATTTTCTAAGGGCTAAAGCCCAAAGAAAATTCTTATTTCACAAATCGGGCTTTTAGGGGCAGTTTATCCCCCGCCTAACTTGATTGGTTTCACCTCCAATTTTGAGGCGGGGGTATTACTGCCCCTTAATCTGCGATAAATGTCTTCATTCGTTCAAAAACCCTTTTTTCGCCCATTACTTTCATAATATCAAACAAATCAGGTGTATTGGTTCTGTTAGTTAGAGCGACCCTAATTACCAATGCTACATCACCAAATTTCCTTATCGTTGTCAATCTGCATTTTCCTGACGTTACCCCGAATAGAGGTGAAAAAGGGGAACTTTTTATCATAATGTTACGTAAAGTGAATGTCATCTATTTTAGTGCTTTTGTTCGTTATTTTTAATATACTTATTATTAAATAAACTCCATGAAACAGAGGTGAATAAATATGCTTTTTCATCCATTATTTGAAAACGATGTACCTGCAGCCCCGAACCGCTCTTAACGGGGAAGGGTACCTTTTCTCTCCGTTTAAGGGTTACATTGCCTATGTTTAAAAACGGAGGGATAAAATATGAAAAACACTTGGCTAGGTTCATTGTATTTAACACTGGCTGCCGGCATCTGGGGCGGCATGTACGTTGTTGTGAAGGTCGTCGTAGCGGTAATACCGCCAATAGAGCTTGTCTGGATGCGGTATGTAGTGGCTGCTGTCGCACTCCTTATCGTTATCCTGGTAAAACGGCCGTCATGGCGGATTCATAAACGGGATATCCCGTTAATCATCATCATAGGGCTTATTGGAAACACAATTTCGATTGTTACCCAGGAGATAGGGACAAAACTATCCACGGCGCAAATGGGGGCAATTATTACATCATCAACTCCGGCTTTTATGGTGATTTTTGCGCGGATATTCCTGAAAGAACGCTTAACCATAAAGAAGGGAGCAGCGGTCGGGTTAGCAACGATAGGAGTGCTGCTTATAGTCGGGAACGGGCAAATCGAGATGTCCAATCAGCTTGGCGGCATCTCACTGCTGGTTGCCGCGTTAACATGGGCACTCATGTCTGTTCTTATCAAACGTGTTCCCGCTCATTACTCTTCAATTGTTGTAACAACTTATTCCATCTTGGTTGCGGTCTTTATTCTGACTCCGTTTGTTTTGCCGCGGTTAAATGAAATAGATATTTCTCAAATGATGCACCCGACGATCTGGGGCGGAGTTTTATATTTGGGGATTATTTCAACTGCCGGTGCGTTTATTCTCTGGAATCGCGGTTTGCAACTGCTAAATGCATCAAGCGGAGGATTATTTTTCTTTTTTCAACCAGTAGTTGGCACATTACTTGGCTGGCTGCTCCTCGGAGAAAGACTTGGCGGAACATTTTGGATCGGAGCTGTTCTCATTCTTAGCGGTATATTTTTCGTCATTCGGGAAAAAAACTAGCATAATAGTAGCGTCAAACAATCCCCACCCGATGAGGATTGTTTGACGCTTACATTTTTGAACTTAACTCGTAAATCGAAACTCCCCAAAGCCTTTTTTTCTCATTATTACCATCCCCTTTTTATTGCGAAAATCAAAAGATTTTGAGTATACACCACTCTTTTTTAACGGAGCAATTGCAAAAAGTCATAGTGATAATATTTCGTGTGTCTTGTTCTTCTGATTACATTAACCCCTTTTTTTAATTTAGTAAGGTCAGTAAAAATATTGTGTATGGTGTGACCAATAGTATAGCGGTATATAGACCTGGAGTATAAGTTCTTAGCATTATTGTTTGTAAAATATGCATTAAATTATGAACTAAAACAAATATTAGAAAAACTTTGTAAAAGAGTATACTCCAAATTTGATTTAAGTTAAAAACAGTTATTATAGTAATGAGTGACATTACAAGAAATATAACGACATCTCTTTTGGCAAAAGCGTAAGAATTGACATTCCAAAAACTCCAAATCTTTTGATTAATCCAAGTGTTGTTTTCTTTTAATTTACTTTTGCTTTTATTTGCCCAATGCTCAACGGAAATAATTTCCTCAAAATCGTGTATCATAAATATAATAACAAATAACCAGATTGCAGTGGTAATATCGATAAATGCCATAAAATTTCTTTCTCCTTTCATTTATTAGAAAATACATTCTTTATCTTCTACATCCTGCCCGTTTGCTCAATAAACATTTGGCTATTGTCCTAGCAGTATTAAAAAGCAATAAAGTTTACGAAAAGAACCGTACCAAAGGATCAGCCAAGTTTATCAATCTATACTCATATTTTACATTAATTAAGAAAATAAAAAAAATATATATAAGTACAAATTTTTATTATATATCTCTAACTTAAAAGTTATTGCAGTAGTGAAGGTTTTGAATAAAGGATACGATTATTCTCAGGGCAGCCTTACCCAAAAAGCTGCTCAATTGACACTTATTCAGTTTACAGCTAAACTTAAAACATAATCAGTTTAGAACTAAAATAATGTAATCGACAATATAAGCTGTCATGAAAGCAATGAGGTGATGCTATGAAAAAAAGAAACGAAGAACCGTCTTTATCCCATCAGGAAGAACGTCTTGGTTTGTTACTATGGTTTCGCTTATCACGGGTTTACAACCGGAGCATCCGCGAATCCAATCAACATTTAAAAAAATGGAATCTGTCGGCTGCACAGTTTGATGTTTTAGTACAAGTCGGGTCTCACCAACGATTATCGCAACAGGAGCTTGCCGAAAAGCTTTTTGTCACAAAAGGGAACATTACGCAGCTGTTAGGTAAGATGGAAAAATTGGGCTATATCAAAAGGGAACAGGAATGGAAAACAAAATATCTTTCCCTAACAGAGAAGGGAAAAGCGTTATTTCAGGAAGTCGTTCCAAGACAGGAACAATTTCAGGCGGCGCAATTTAGCGCTTTAACGATCGCAGAGAAAAAGCAACTGCTTTTTTTACTCAGAAAAACAACGAAAAACGAATAAAAAGAGGTGTATGATATGAAGTTAAAAGGAATCCACCATGTTTCTGCATTTACTGCAAATGCGGAGAAGAATTTTCATTTTTACACGAAGGTGTTAGGCCTCCGATTAGTGAAAAAAACGGTCAATCAAGATGAAACATCGGTCTATCATTTATTTTACGGGGATGAAAAAGGAAATCCCGGGACGGAATTGACGTTTTTTGAAATACCGATGGCCGGCAAAAATCACAACGGGGGAAACAGTATTTCAGCAATCTCCCTGCGTGTGCCAAATGATCAGGCGATCATGTATTGGAAGCAGCGATTTACAGCAATGAATGTCGAACATGAAGAGATTATCAAGCGGGCAGGACGTTCTACATTGGCGTTTCAAGATTTTGAAGGACAAAGGCTTATTTTTGTATCAGACGAAAATAATCAAGGAGTTTCAGGCGGAACACCGTGGAAAAGAAGTCCTGTCCCAAATGAACACGGGATAACCGGGTTGGGACCGGTAAAATTAACGGTGCAAAATGCACAAGCAACAGTTGGTGTTTTAACAGAAGTGATGGGTTTTCGTGTAAAAGGTCAATACCCGTCACAAGTAGCAGGGCAGCCAGATATTATCGTACTTGAAACCGGTGAAGGAGGAACCGGTGCGGAAATTCATGTAGAAGAAAGAAATGATCTTCCCGGCGAACGGCTCGGCCGCGGGGGTGTTCATCATGTTGCCTTTCGTGTAGATAATGAGGCAGAATTACACGAATGGATCCGCCGCATTCAAAAGGCGAAATTCCCAAACTCAGGCTTTGTCGATCGTTTTTATTTCCGTTCCCTGTATTTTCAGGAACCAAATGGAATCCTTTTTGAACTGGCAACCGACGGTCCGGGATTTGATACCGATGAAGACATCGATCATTTAGGGGAATCACTGGCATTACCGTCGTTTCTTGAAGGAAAACGGGAAGAAATAGAAGCAAAATTGAAATCATTGGATACAAGGATGAGCTAGTTATGCAGTGTGACATTAGGAATTAGTAACCGTTTCTCTTACTAACAATTTTTCCTTCTTTTCCATGCGACTGAATTTATAAAAAAAAAGAATATTATTTTTCAGTTTATGAATATAATATACAGCACTTATGTGGACACAAGAAGATATGTTTCCGGTTCAACGGCATAAAGTGCAATTTAACTATTTCGTTAATTGAAATGGAAGGAGTGGTCACACTGTTTCAAATATAAACATATTGCCGGCAATAAAACTTTCGAAAGCGTTATGCTACCTACTATATTTCATAGAAACGTAAAGGAATCAGATTGATTTTTAAAAATAGGAAAATTATCCACCACAATCATTAAAGCGCTTACAGTAAATTCCTTGCTATGTGAATACGCGATGAAAGAAGAAAAGGACGATTTACAAAAGATAGACTGCCGGTATTCTTTTTCTCAAGAACCAATTGAAGAAAAAGAGCATTTGTATAATCGTGGTACGGATTTTGTGCGGTATTAACAAGATTACAGCATTACAAAATCAGATTAAATTCCAGGAGGTAATAGCATGAAAAAAATATTCATAATCAGTCTGATTGCGGTAATCGCAGCTCTGTCGGGATGCGGGGTGCCGGATGCAAAAACTCCGGGTGACCCTTCTCAGACTAGTTCTAATAATAAAACTGCAGAAATAACGATAGCAGGAAATGGAGGGAAGATAGAAAGGGCGATTCGTGAAGTAATTGCCCCGAAATTTACAGAAGAGACAGGAATTAAAGTGAATTTTATCGCTGCTTTGTCAGGAGAAATTCTCTCTAAAGTCGAGCTGCAGAAAAATGCGCCGACGATCGATATTGCTTTTTATGTGCCTCTGGATGTACAACGTTCATCAGAAAAAGGGTTGGTGGAACCGCTTGATGAAACGGCCGTCCCGAATATGGCAAATATCGATGGGCGCTTTGTTGCTGTTGATCATGCCGGAATTCCGGTATTTGGATATGTAATTGCCCCGGCCTATAATACGGAAACGTTCAAAAAGAAAGGCATTGCTCCGATTGAATCATGGAATGATTTAATCCGGGAAGAATATCAAGGCAAAACGGCATTTGCGGATATTATCAATGATTGGGGATTCACGATTCTTTATAATCTTGCCAAAGCAAACGGTGGAAGTCTGGATAATTTGGAACCGGGTCTGCAAAAAGCAAAAGATTTAGCTGCTTACTCCGATACGTTCTATAAAAATTCCACACAAATGATGCCTGCTATACAGCAAGGGGCAGCAGATGTAACCGTTTTGGGCAGCTATGCCATTGCTGAATTAGGCGAATCCGGAGTACCAATTAAGATGGTTATACCAAAAGAAGGGGCGCCGATGCAGGCATTTAGTGCTACATTGGTAAAAAACACGCCAAATGCAGAAGCGGCAAAAGAATTTCTTAATTATATCATTAGCGAAGAGTCGCAGGCATTGATTTCTGAAAGTGGCTTTTATCCGATTTTAAAAGATATGGAAGTTGCGGAAAAACATAAAGAAATCATTGGCTTGTCAGAAAATGATCCCGTATTTAGACCCGATGTCTTAAAGCTTTCGGAGATTCGTGCGGAGTGGACAGATAGATGGGCAAAAGAAGTAACGCCTGAACTGGCGAAAAAGGTCAAACGATAGGAGGGAGAGAACCATGCATGATGTCGAGATCAGATCTGCCTATAAAAAATTTGGATCAAATGTTGTGTTGAACGGTATTGATCTTCAAGTAAAACAGGGGGAACTGCTTACCTTACTTGGGCCGTCAGGCTGCGGGAAAACGACAACTTTAAACTTGATTGCGGGATTTATCGATGCCGATGAGGGTGATGTCTTTATTAAGGGAAAAAGAGTGAATGATATTCCGCCTTATAAGCGCGACTTAGGGATGGTTTTTCAAACATATTCCCTATTTCCTCATATGACAGTCTATCAAAATCTCGAGTTTGGCCTATCTTTGCATAAGGTGGCAAAGGAAGAAAAACAAAAACGGATTGCAGAAATATTAAAATTAGTTAAAATGACCGGTCTGGAAGACCGTTATCCCCGCGAGATGTCCGGTGGACAGCGCCAGCGTGTTGCGATTGCCCGCGCTCTTGTCGTACAGCCCAATCTGCTGCTGCTTGATGAACCGTTAAGTAACCTGGATGCCAAGCTTCGCCTTGAATTACGGACTGAAATTAAACGCCTGCAAAAAGAAGTTGGGGTAACAACTATTTTTGTTACCCATGATCAGGAGGAGGCACTTTCTATGTCAGACCGGATTGTTGTGATGAGCGATGGAAATATTGAACAGATTGGTACACCAACTGACATATACGAACATCCGGAAACAGAATTTGTATTCCAGTTTATTGGGAAATCCAATTGTTTAACAGGTTCCATTCATTCTATCGATGCGAGTTTCATTGAAGTAACGCTTGAGGATGGCGGCAATGTCCTGGCAGATGCAGCAAACCGGATGGGGAAAGAAGCATGCGAGGTTGGAGATGAGGTAAAACTTTATATCCGGCCGGAGAAATTAATGATACAAGATTCAAAAAATTCCGCCAATAAACACAATTGTCACAGTGCTAAAATTACGCAGTTAAATTATTTAGGGACATTTTGGGAAATCGAGCTGTCTTTGCTGGGGGAAAATATGCAAGTCTTGCATCCGGTAAAAGAAACAGATTGGCATATTGGAAGTGAGGTGACGGTCGGATGGGAGTCATCGGACGTAATGCTCGTCAAAAAGTAACAGCTTCCACACCGTCCCCGAAAAAATTAAGTCGGAAGAAAAAGTGGAAAAAGTATTTACCGGCGATTTTATTGTTGCTGCCGCTTCTATTGTTTATCATTGGCTTTTTCGTTGTTCCGATGCTGTATATTCTTTATTTAAGTTTTATTCAAACGGAAGGACTGGATACAGAAGCGGCAAGCTACAGTTTACAGAACTATATAACCTTTTTTACCGACTCTTACTATTTACATTCGTTATGGGTCACCGTAAAGATAAGCTTGTATACGGTACTTGTTTCTCTTGTTCTTGGATATCCGGTTGCACTGACAATGGCGAAAAGTTCGCCAAAAATGCGGGGACTTTTAGCGCTGTTGGTAGCTTCCCCATTGCTGATTAGCATTGTCGTCAGAAATTTTGGCTGGTACTTGCTTTTACTGCCAAACGGATTTGTCAGTAATTTGCTTGGAGTGGTAGGCCTGGCTCCAAGACTGCTATTTTCAGAATCAGGTGTTGTGATAGGTCTGGCAAATGCTTATTTGCCTTTTATGATATTGGCAATTGCTACGAGCTTATACAATATTGATCCTTCTCTTACAAAAGCGAGCTCTATCCTTGGTGCCGGACCAATACGTTCCTTTATTTCCATTACATTGCCGCTTAGCCTCCCGGGGATTGTATCCGGTATGGTACTTGTATTCAGTATGTCGATGAGTGCTTACGTAACTCCCGCATTAATGGGGGGCTCCAATGTCCCGATGCTGCCGGTGGTAGCGTATGATCAAATTATCAATTTATTACGCTGGACATACGGATCTGCCATTTCATATGTATTATTAGGAATCACACTACTTACCGTAACAATCTTTACGAGAATGATCGAAAGAGGAAGATTTAAGGAGGTGTTCCGTTAAGATGAAGTTTGGCGCCAAGTTAAGAGTGTTGATTTCCGTACTTACCGTTATCTTTATCCTTATTCCCATTCTGGTGACGATTCCGGCATCGTTCACAAGTGCAAGTTTTCCCAGTATTCCTCCAAATGGTTTTTCACTGCAATGGTATATGAAACTATTAGAGCGGCCGGAATTTGTTGAAGCATTTTTTAATAGTGTCAAATTTGCCATTTTGGCAGCGCTTTTTTCCGTATTATTAGGCACTTTAGCAGCAATGGGATTAGCGAAATATGAGATACCCGGAAAAAATTTTATTATCTCATTGTTAACTTCACCACTGACGATTCCTCAGCTTGTACTCGGGATCGCATTACTTTTCTATTTTACCCCTTTGATGCTGGCCGGAACATCGATCGGGTTTCTCATTGCACATATTATTATTTGCGTCCCGTTTGTCATCCGTTTTGTACTGACAGGATTAAACGGATTCGATTACACGTTAGAGCGGGCGGCAATGATTTTGGGGGCGAATCCGTTCAAAGTATTTTGGAAAATTACGTTGCCACTCATTCGTCCGGCGATTATTTCTGGAGCATTGTTTTCTTTCTTGACGTCTTTTGATAATGTTACTGTTTCTTTGTTTATGGTATCACACGGGATGAAAACGTTACCTCTTGAAATATTTTCAAATATGCAGGATGCCTACAGTCCGATTGTTGCCTCCGTATCAAGCGTTGTTATTTTTATTTCAGTGATCTTAATCATTATTTTGGAAAAACTGCACGGAGTAGGCAGGCTGTTTGGTGGTTCCCACTAAACCGGGAAAGGGAATAGAGGTTCTTTTATTGTCAAAATGTTGAAAAGCACACGATTAAACCTATTATCCTCTGTTCCCTGCATCCGGTTTCATCCTATACTGTTCCTTTTATGGTAAGATATAAAG
>JAGKQJ010000128.1 GCA_017898095.1 Bacillaceae bacterium Marseille-Q3522
GATTAAAAGTTCTTCACTATCTTTTAATTCTTCTTTTGTGTATTTCATTTCCATAACAGACATGGTACTATTAATAACATAGAAAGGAGAATAAATTTATTAGAAAAGGTGATCCATTTGCTAGATGAAGCAACAAAGTTATTGAAAAAGTATTTTGGCTACACATCTTTCCGTAATGGGCAAAAAGAAATAATTGGCCAATTATTAAAAAAAGAGAACACGTTAGGCATTTTACCAACCGGAGGCGGAAAATCGATTTGTTACCAAATACCGGCTTTATTGTTTCCCGGAACGACACTTGTGATTTCTCCATTAATTTCCTTAATGAAAGACCAGGTGGATTCTCTGCTTGCAGCCGATATTCCGGCAACATTCATTAATAGTTCCCTTACACAAGAGGAATGGCAAGAAAGAATACAATTGATACGCCAAGGTGTCTATAAGCTAATCTATATTGCTCCCGAACGTTTGGAATCCCCTTTTTTTCTTGAATTTCTTCAATCAATTTCGATTTCCTTCATCGCTTTTGACGAAGCTCATTGTATATCTCAATGGGGACACGATTTCCGTCCAAGCTATCGCTCGGCGGTCGGACAGCTTGACCACTTACCGCAAAAGCCGGTTATTGCGGCTTTAACGGCTACTGCGACAGCGGAAGTAGCGGAAGACATATGCCAATTATTGCATATCAAGCGACACAACCGGTTTAAAACCGGCTTTGCCCGGGAAAATTTAGCTTTTTCCGTTGTAAAAGGAGTGGACAAACGGCAATTTATTCAACAATATGTACAAAATCATCCGAACCAATCCGGGATTATTTACACTTCCAGCCGCAAAGAAACGGATCAAATCTATCAATTTTTAAAAAAACAATCCTTTCCGGTTGCAAAATACCATGCCGGCTTATCAGATGAAGAACGAAAAAAAGCACAAAATCAATTTGTCCATGATGATCTTCCGATTATGATTGCTACCAATGCATTCGGAATGGGCATTGATAAATCCAATGTGCGATACGTAATTCATTATAATATGCCGCGTAATATCGAAGCGTATTATCAGGAAGCAGGCAGAGCCGGTCGTGATGGTCTGGAAAGTGAGTGCTATTTGCTTTTTTCCCAGCAGGATGTTCATCTGCAAAAATTTTTTATCGAAGATTCCGGACTTTCCTATGAAAAAAAAGAACAGGAATTTTATAAACTTAATCAGATGACGTTATACTGCCATACGGAACAATGCCTGCAAGGATACATGATTCACTATTTTGATGAACACAGCATAGCCGGACAATGCGGTAAATGCAGCAACTGCAATGATAAACGGGAAAAAATCGATATCACAAAAGAAGCGCAAATGATTTTTTCCTGCATTAAACGGATGGGAGAAAGCTATGGTGTAACGCTGGTTGCCCAAGTATTAAAAGGCTCAAATAATAAACGAATCCGCAGCTTTCACTTTGACAGGCTCTCTACATACGGATTATTAAAACAATTGAGTGAAAAAGACATTATTGAAATGATCAACTATATGCTGGCAGAGGGTTATCTGCAGTTAACAGATGGAAAATTTCCCGTTGTCAAGCTGACGAAGAAAGCTGTCCCGGTTTTAAAAAACGCAGAAACGATTTCAATGAGAAAGAGCATCCCGCTGCAAACGATGGGCACAGATACGAATGAAGAACTTTTCCAAAGCTTACGGGCTGTACGGAAAAAATTAGCTGATGAGGAAGGTGTTCCACCATTCGTTATTTTTGCGGATACTACCTTAAAGGAAATGAGTAAATATTATCCGACAGAAGAATCAGCGATGCTGCAAATAAAAGGGATCGGACAAATAAAGTATGATAAATACGGGGAAATTTTTTGCGGCGCCATTAAAGCATATATTGACAAACATCCGGACATCATTCAAAATGAAATCAAGATGCCGCGGCCACAGCGGACAGGAACAACTGGCAGTCACTTAGCTTCTTATGAAGCATTTAGAAGCGGACAATCGATTAATGAAATTGCTAAAGACCGTCATTTATCACCGATGACGATTCAAAATCATATTCTTCGTGCCGTTGAAGAGGGGCATGAAACACAGTGGGACACGCTTTTTGATGCGAATACCGAAGAGAAGGTAATGGAAGCATACCGTACAATAGGCGGAGATAAATTAAAACCGATCTGGGAACAGCTTAATGGAAAAATCGATTATTTTGTTATTAAAGCAGTGCTTTTAAAGGATAGGCTTACTACAGTAAGATAGTCAACTCGTTTCAGCAGACTGAAAAACTTGGAAAATCAGGTGGGGAATCTAACCTCACCTGATTAAAAATTTTCACATACGTTACGTGTAGAGTTGCTCGAAATAGTTCATTATTTACTCTGCGATTTCTTATGCTAAAACTCGAAAAGCATTGTTATAAAAGGTAAAAAAAGCGACCAAATCAACAGTGTGATTTGGTCTGCTAATAGGTATGTTATTTCATGTGTTTCTCCACGTTATCTGAACTACTTACAGGCGCTATTTTCAGAATAGTTGCTGTCCATTCTTCATCTGCGCCATTTACTCTGAACATAATTAACCCGGTCACCTTAAAGCAATGTAAGGGACTCGTACTGTCCAGTTTTCTTTATTCCAAACATTTTACCCCCGGTCACTGCCAAAGAAATTCCGGAATGATTGGAAAGTCGTTTCTCTGTTTAACGCGGCAATGGACGTTGTCAACGGAATTCCTTTTGGACATGCCTGCACGCAGTTTTGTGAATTACCGCAATTTGCCAGTCCACCATCACCCATTATCGCTTTCAAACGCTCCGCTTTATTCATTTCCCCGGTTGGATGGGCATTAAACAAACGCACTTGTGATAATGGTGCCGGGCCGATAAAATTAGATTTGCTATTGACATTTGGACAAGCTTCCAGGCAAACGCCGCATGTCATACATTTAGAAAGTTCATAGGCCCATTGCCTTTTTTTCTCCGGCATCCGCGGACCCGGCCCTAAATCATACGTACCGTCAATCGGGATCCAGGCTTTTACTTTCTTTAATGAATCAAACATTCTGCTCCGATCCACTTGTAAATCACGAATGACAGGAAACGTTCTCATCGGTTCCAGGCGGATTGGCTGTTCAAGTTTATCAATTAATGCCGTACAAGATTGCCTTGGTTTCCCGTTAATAACCATCGAACAGGCACCGCAAACTTCTTCGAGACAGTTCATTTCCCAGACAACCGGAGTTGTCTTCTCCCCTTTTACATTGACAGGATTACGTCTAATTTCCATTAAAGCCGAGATAACGTTCATATTAGGGCGGTACGGAAGAACAAACTCTTCTTCATAAGGGACGGAATTCGGCGTATCTTGTCGGGTTACAATTATGGTAATAGTTTTTTTTTGTTCAGACATGCTTTACTTCTCTCCCTTTTTTTTCGTATAATCACGTTTCCGCGGTTTTATCAGTGAAATATCCACGTCTTCATAATGAAAGGCAGGTGCAGATTGAGAATCGGTAAATTTCGCCATTGTTGTTTTTAAAAACTCCTCATCATTCCGGTCAGGAAAATCCGGTTTATAATGGGCACCGCGGCTTTCATTACGATTGTAAGCACCTATTGTTATCACCCGTGCAAGCTGCAGCATATTATACAATTGCCGGGTAAATGTTGCTCCGTGATTGCTCCACTTTGCCGTATCGTTAATATTGATATTATTATATCTTTCTAGTAATTCCTGGATCTTTTCGTCCGTTTTTAAGAGACGGTCATTATAGCGCACAACCGTTACGTTTTCCGTCATGATTTCCCCTAATTCTTTATGAAGCACATACGCATTTTCCGTACCTTGAAGGGACATAATCGTTTCCCATTTGTCCACTTCCTGTTTTTGATACCGTTCAAAAAGTGTTGAGGTCAGATCTTCCGCACTTTTTTCCAAACCGCTTATATACCGGACAGCTTTTGGACCTGCAACCATCCCGCCAAAAATTGCCGAAAGCAATGAATTCGCACCAAGACGATTTGCCCCATGCTGAGAATAATCACATTCACCTGCAGCAAATAATCCCGGGATATTGGTCATTTGATCATAGTCAACCCAAACTCCGCCCATTGAATAGTGAACAGCAGGAAAAATTTTCATCGGCACTTTATGCGGATCATCCCCCATAAATTTTTCATAAATTTCAATAATACCGCCAAGCTTAATATCAAGCTCTTTCGGATCTTTATGCGATAAATCAAGGTATACCATGTTTTCCCCGTTAATTCCCATCTTTAAGTCAACACACACATGGAAAATTTCTCTTGTCGCAATGTCGCGTGGTACAAGATTTCCATATGCAGGATATTTTTCTTCAAGGAAATACCATGGTTTTCCATCTTTATATGTCCAGATACGACCGCCTTCCCCACGGGCTGATTCACTCATTAACCGAAGCTTATCATCGCCTGGAATCGCGGTCGGATGAATTTGGATAAATTCACCATTTGCATAATAGGCACCTTGCTGATAAACAATCGACGCTGCCGATCCGGTGTTTATCACAGAGTTCGTTGATTTTCCAAAAATAATTCCCGGGCCTCCTGAAGCTAAAATAACTGCATCTCCAGGAAATGTTTTTATCTCCATCGTTTTTAGATTTTGTGCCGTTATCCCGCGACAAACACCGTCATCATCCAAGATAATGCCCAATAATTCCCATCCTTCATATTTTGTTACAAGCCCGGCCACTTCATGGCGCCGTACCTGTTCATCCAGCGCATATAATAATTGCTGTCCGGTCGTTGCTCCCGCATAAGCAGTGCGGTGATATTGCGTCCCGCCAAAACGCCGGAAATCCAAAAGTCCTTCAGGGGTGCGATTAAACATCACACCCATGCGGTCGAGCAAATGAATAATCCCCGGGGCGGCTTCTGTCATTGCTTTTACCGGCGGCTGATTGGCGAGAAAATCGCCGCCATATACCGTATCGTCAAAATGTTCCCAAGTAGAATCCCCTTCCCCTTTCGTATTGACCGCTCCATTGATGCCGCCCTGTGCACAAACGGAGTGTGATCTTTTCACAGGAACAAGTGAAAATAATTCTACGTTTGTACCAGTTTCTGCAATCTTTATTGTTGCCATTAAACCGGCTAGACCGCCGCCGACAACAATAACTCTCCCTTTTCCCATTGTGATTCCTCCATTCAATTGTGTACATCTCTTAAATAAATGCAACTAATGTCGAAACACCGAGTACGGATACGACAACAAAAATACCTAACGTTATATATGTAGAAATGAGTTGAGACCGTGGTGAAACTGTAATTCCCCAGCTAACGGCAAAAGACCATAATCCGTTGGCAAAGTGGAAAATGGCTGAAACAATCCCAATGACATAAAACCAAAAGAAAAATGGTCTTGATAAAATTGTCTCCATCATTTGAAAATTCACGTCAGCACCAAATTGAGCAGCGACTCTCGTTTCCCAAACATGCCAAGTGATAAAGATGAGTGTTATTACCCCTGTCCAGCGTTGAAGAACAAACATCCAGTTGCGGAAAAAATGAAACTTGCCGACATTGCTCTTTGCTGTAAAAGCAATGTAGATTCCATAAATCGCGTGATACAACAGCGGTAAAAAAATTATGAATATTTCCAGTGCATAACGGAAAGGCAATCGTTCCATAAAATGCACTGCGCTATTAAACGTCTCTGCTCCTCTAAGTGCAAAAGAATTCACTACTAAATGCTGGATTAAAAAGACTCCAACAGGGATGACTCCCAGTAATGAATGTAATTTGCGGTGAAAAAACTCTCGATTACCTGCCATACATAATCCCCCTTCATTTTTTTGTGAACAGTATCTTTACATATCCCCTTGAACTGTACACATTTTTTCTCCACATGTAAGAATTCCTTTTCCGTTCAGACCGGCTGTTTAAAATTAGCTCACTTTTCCCCGTTTCTATTATTCTTTCAAATTACGTGATCAACAAGGGATAATTGTAATAATGATCAATCAAGAAACACCTGACAAAATATTGCGGAAATATTCAAATATCTGCATCGATATTCGATAAGTTCTTACAATTATGTGACATGTTCATTTTACTCCCATAATATTTAAGCGTCAAGAAAACGGATACATAAAGAGTAAATTTTCGTTATAAAATCTTTATAACTTTGAAAAAAGTATTTCTGATAACTTCAAGTGAATACTGTCAGGAAAGATAGCATTTAAAACCGCCACACTTTTTCCGTACAGAATTGCTATACTCTTCCATTATAGATTCCTTTCCGACAAGAAAAAAATTTTTATCACAAAAATTAGCATGCAGTTGAAACAAGCTCTTCATTCTAGTATATTAAAAAAGCGTTTCTTTCATGTTATTTTTTTGTCATCATTATCATGCTAAATGTTATCACAATCGTATATAATAGCATTATAGAAAGAGGGGGCACAAATGACGAAACAGATACCTGAAAATTTATATACAGATAATATGATACCCGTCTTTGGCTACGAGTTGCTGAGAGACGTATTGCTTCCTGATTTATTAGGAAAAGAAGCACCGGTACTTTTATATTGGGCAGGGAAGCGGATTGCCCGGCAATATCCATTGGAAAATTTTTCTGAGATCCTGTCTTTTTTCGAAAAAGCCGGCTGGGGGCAGCTAAGTGTTATCCATGAAAAAAAAGATACACTTGAATTAGAATTAACGAGTCCGCTCATCTCAGAAAGAATAAAAAATCAAAAGGAAATAAACTTTCAATTGGAAGCAGGTTTTCTTGCCCAGCAAATTGAATCACAAAAAAATGTAATTTCCGAGACTTTCGAACATCCTAAATATCATCACAATAAAGTCCGTTTTACCGTTAAATGGGATAAAAAAGATTTTATCACTGATTAATTGAGCTACAGCCTTTGAAAGGTGAAACGTTTTATTGTCACAAGGAAAATTCCGGAATAGCAGAAAAATAGCTTTTTCCACGAAGAAGATCCCCTTTTTCAGGGGATCTCATCTTTAATTGCCGGAAAACACTGTTTTGGGTTGTAAAAACCCTTCATGTAATAACTCGACCGCAAGTACCATCTTTTTCTCCTCAACAACAGTAGAGACTTTTATTTCAGATGTGCTGACCATTTTTATATCAATATCATGATCTGCTAATATGGTAAACATTTCTGCTGCAACACCCGGATTTGAAACCATTCCCGACCCTACGATGGATACTTTCGCTAATTTGGATTCCGCTTCGATCTTCGCAAATTTTAATTTTTCTTTATTTGCTTCTAATACCGCCAGCGTTTCTTTTACATCATCATTTTTGATAGAAAACGATAGATTGGTTGTTTCGTTTTCTGCAGTACTCTGAATGATAATATCAACATTGATATGATGGGCAGCAAGCGTAGAAAAAACGGTTGCTAAACCGGTAAGTGATTTTTCCAATCCCAAAATTGATACTTTCGTAATCTCGTTTTCAAATGCAACGCCGCGGACGATTAGATTTTCTTCCATCTCCACTTCCTCCTTAATAATCGTACCCGTTTCTGTTTCTAAGCTTGAACGCACCTCCAGTGTCACCCCGTAGTTTTTCGCAAATTCCACTGCTCTCGGATGTAATACACCTGCACCGAGATGTGCTAATTCAAGCATTTCATCATAGGAGACAGCCGGCAGCTTTCTCGCATTTTTAACAATTCGCGGATCCGTCGTAAATACACCTGTCACATCAGTATAAATATCACATTTATCAGCTTTTAGAACTGCTGCAAGGGCAACTGCCGTGGTATCCGAACCCCCTCTGCCAAGTGTCGCCACGGCACCTTCAACAGTGACACCTTGAAAACCTGCAACAACAACAATATTTCCTTCCTGTAATTGTCGCCTTACCTTTTCCGGATGAATATGTTCAATACGGGCATTCCCATGGACCGCTTCCGTTACGATGCCGGCCTGTCTCCCTGTTAATGAGATGGCTTTATAGCCTTTTTCTTGTAAAGCCATCGTAAGCAGGGCAATCGTTACTTGCTCTCCCGTTGAAAGAAGCATATCCATCTCCCTTTTATTCGCTGTATTTGTTATTTGTTTTGCCAATGCTACAAGCTGATCCGTCGTTTTCCCCATTGCGGAAACGACAACGACAACATCATTGCCGCGCTCTTTTTCTCCTATCACCCTGTCTGCGACATGCAGAATCCTTTCCGCACTGCCAACAGAAGTTCCGCCAAACTTTTGCACTACTATACCCATTTTTTTCTCCTTAATTTGGTGTGAAGGTGTGAATTTAGAAGTCAGGTCATTTGACATTTATTTATTTCTAACTTCTACCCTTCTACTTCTTCTTTAGCCGGGGGAAGCAGAGAGTGCGGAATCTTGTTCCTCCAGCCTTTTGAAATTTTGCCCACAAAAAAAGCAATGAGAAAGCTGTCCCATTGCTGTGAGTGAAAAACATAAGCACACACAGTGAGATAGCACTCCAAGACAAATGAATCTTGACAGTCCGGTATTTTTTCAATACAGAACCAGTAAAGGAAGAAAAGAGCCTTTCTTTACTTCGGCGGAATTTCCCTTTCAAACTCTTTCACGGAAGCCCTTTCTTCTCCGGAGTTTTACTAATGAAAGCCGCACCTCTATCATCACATAACGTGATATTCAATTTAAACTTTCACCATTATAGCATAATGGCTGCGATTAAACAATGCTATTCTTTTAATTTATCAAAGAGCTCCTCGGCGACTTTTGATGGCAAACCGCTTTGAATTAATTCTTCAACAGAAGCCTGTTTCATTTTTTTTACTGAACCAAAATGTCTCAACAAGCTTTTTTTCCGCTTCTCTCCAATTCCTGAAACGCCATCTAATAGAGAGTGAAAACTGCTCTTTGAACGAAGCTGCCTGTGAAACGTAATCGCAAAACGGTGTACCTCATCTTGAATCCGCTGGAGCAAATAAAATTCCTGGCTGTTTTTCTCTAATGGTACGATTTGCAGCGGATCACCATAAAGAAGCTGCGACGTTCGGTGCTTCTGATCCTTTACAAGTCCGGAAACAGGAATATTTAATGAAAGTTCATTTTCCAGGACATCCTTTACCGCATCTACATGTCCTTTACCGCCGTCAATTACAATCAAATCCGGGAGCGGGAGTTCTTCTTTTAATACGCGGATATATCTTCTTCTCACTACCTCCCGCATCGATTCGTAATCGTCCGGCCCTTTTACTGATTTTATTTTATATTTTCGGTATTCCTTTTTTGTTGCTTTTCCATCAATAAATACCACCATGGCAGAGACAGGATTCGTGCCTTGTATATTGGAATTATCAAATGCTTCAATTCGGCGCGGTGTGTAGATTCCCATCATCATACCAAGTCTTTCAACTGCTTTAATCGTTCGTTCTTCATCCCGTTCCAATAAAGAAAATTTTTCAGCCAATGCTATTTGCGCATTTTTCGAAGCCAGTTCCACCAAGTCTTTTTTCTGCCCTCGTTGCGGTGCTAAAACTTTAACTTGTAAAAATGCTTCCGCCATATCTACCGGCATTTTTTTCGGCAATAATATTTCCTTTGGTTTAAAATGATTAGCTTTTTCATAAAATTGGCCAAGATAAGTAAGCATTTCCTGTTCCGGTTCATCATAAATCGGAAACATGGAAACATCACGCTCAATCATCTTCCCTTGGCGAATAAAGAAAACCTGGACACACATCCAGCCTTTGTCAATGGCATAGCCAAAAACATCCCGGTCTGTATAATCCTTTACAACCATTTTCTGTTTTTCCATTGTTGTTTCAATGTAGGCAATTTTATCACGAAAATCTTTTGCTTTTTCAAAATCCAGTTCTTCGGCTGCAGCTTTCATTTTTTCCGTTAATTCTTTTTTGATGTCTTTATAGCCGCCATTTAAAAACCGGCTTATTTCCTCCACCATCATCTTATATTGTGCTTCCTTCACTTCATTAACACATGGAGCCAAACATTGTCCTAAATGATAATACAGACAGACACGGTCCGGTAACGTTGTACATTTCCGCAACGGATAAATCCGGTCCAGTAATTTTTTCGTTTCATTCGCTGCATGAACGTTCGGATAAGGGCCGAAATATTTTCCTTTGTCTTTTTTTACTTTCCGCGTCGTGATAAGGCGCGGATGTCTTTCAACTGTAAGTTTTATAAATGGATAGCTTTTATCATCCTTTAACATAACATTGTATTTCGGGTCATGTTCTTTAATTAAATTCATTTCCAATATGAGCGCTTCTATATTAGAGGAGGTAACGATATATTCAAAATCTTCTATTTCACTTACAAGCCTTAAAGTTTTCCCATCATGAGAACCGGTAAAATAAGAGCGGACACGGTTTTTTAACAGCTTTGCTTTGCCAACGTATATGATTGTCCCTTGACGGTCCTTCATAAGATAACAGCCCGGTTGGGCAGGGAGTAATTCTAACTTTTTTTTAATCGTTTGATTCATTTATCCACTTCCTATTCAAACGGATGTTTGCCTGTATTGTACCATATTCTTCATGAACTTGAATATGAAAATATCCTGAAAATGGACTTGTAAAGCAGGAGGCGGGATCAGAGATGCATCGAAAAGGCACCACTGAAGTAAGTTTCACTGATCACAATCTAAATCAGACAAATTAAGATCTGGCAGCGTAATTTGATCATTACCATACGGAATGATCCGAAAAATTGTTGGCAGATAAAAAGCCGCAAGACATTTATCCTGGCGGCTTTGTCGATTATTTATTCTCATTTACGGAGTTTAAAAGGGGGAGATGCGCCCCCCTATTTATTTGCTTCTTCTTATACGTGCTTTTCCAGAAGTTCCACTAAAGCTTCTTTTGGTTGGAATCCAACAACTTTATCGACCGTCTTCCCATCTTTAAAAAGGATCAATGTTGGAATACTCATAACACCAAATTTTGCTGCCGTTTCTTGATTTTCATCGACATCAAGCTTGACAATTTTCGCTTTGTCTCCCAGTTCTGTATCAATTTCCTCTAATACCGGAGCGATCATTTTGCAGGGGCCGCACCAAGGGGCCCAAAAGTCTGCCAAAACCAGCCCTTTTTCTGTCTCTGCAGAAAACGTTTGATCCGTTACATGTGTAATGGTCATTTATTTTTCCTCCCTATAATATTCTGAATTACAACGAAAGTATATCATCGTTTATGGTGATGATGCGAATAATTTGTTTCAAAGTCATTTTGCCCTAAGGGAAGAAAAATAATCCGGGAACCGTCTTTAATATACAAATAGACTAAAATTTTGCAACTATTCTGTTAACATTTGCTTTTTTGATATATAAGTAAGTTCTTTTACAGGCTAAAAATTCGCCTTGTCAAATCAAAACTTT
>JAGKQJ010000129.1 GCA_017898095.1 Bacillaceae bacterium Marseille-Q3522
ATTTTATTAATCAAATAAAATTGATTTATTTGTGAAAAAAAATTAGCAGGTTGGACGGAACAAACAGCAAAGCTCTGGAGATAATAAAGAGTTTACTTCCTCTTGATTAAGTTTGTAATAACTCCAAGTACCCCTCGTTTCTTTTAAAATGATATTCGCATCAAATAAGATTTTTAAATGATACGAGAGTTTCGATTGTGTCATATTCATTAAAGGTGCTAAATCACAAACACATATTTCTCCTTTTTGTGTTAAGATATTCATGATTTGCAGCCGTTTTTTATCCGCCAACGCCTTAAATTTTGCCTCATATTTCTCAAAATCTTTTTCTAATGAAATATTGTGCAGTGAAATTTCCGTTCTCATACTTTTCCCTTCCTTAAATCAATTTTATTTGATGAATTTATATTATCTTGAAACACATGATGAGTCAAGTAAATTAATCAAAAAAAATTGATTATATACACAGTTCTTTAAACTAAGTAAAAATGAACCAATAAGTGCAATAAAAGGTTCCAATTTTATCTCAACCTCTCCATTATTGTTCTCCATTTAGTGTAACGACAATAAAATCTGCATAATCAGTAATTTTAAATGCAGATGAATTTAAAGCGATCGCCGTCCTCATCCGAAACCCGTATGCTATCTTTACGAATAACTCAGCAATTTTGGCCCACGTTAATCCATTGTTTAGACGTTTGAAGTGAATGTTCGTAAAAACGTTGTACTACTTTTTTTACCGGTGTTCGATCACTTTTTCCAAGCAAATATACAAAGATTCGATTTGTGACATCATCAGGATTGTTTTTTGTAGTGATGGATTCTTTGAAAATGATATAGATAAAATTAATGAGGAAAATGGTCACTTATTTTTTCTGGTGAATTTTTATCTGTCTGGAAATTGGCTCAAAAAGTATAAGAGTCTATAATACATTTATTGATTCTCGCATGAAGAAGGGTTCTGCAAACATTTTTTAAAAGACTAAGGAGATAGACAGACAAAGAAAAAGGCTATCCCCTTTTTAAGTACCAGATATGATAGTTAGTAAAAATCATGCACACTTTACTTTATCCCAAACCCGGTTGTGTACTTGATAGAAATTCTTTTTTTCGGCAGTGATAATCACACTTTGCGAATTATTTAAATCCAAGGACTGCACAATAGCCAGATAATAACGTTTTCCGTCTTCTTTTGTAATCGAAATACCATATTTTCTGAGTTCTTTCGTGATGATAGGACTGTCTTCCAAACCTTGCCGGTATACATATTCAATGAAAAAGGAATTTTTATAATTCCAAGCATCATCTAAATCACTTAAAAGCGCTTTTTGAGAGTCGTTAAGAGAGTCAGCTAATTGATCATACAGTTCTTCCGATTTATTAGCAGCAGCAATATATTCCGGATCTTCAGAAGTCTTCATAAACGCCACATGATGAACACGATCAGCAGTAATTTGCTCGAACGCTTTTTGCACGAAACTCATTTTGTTTCCCTCCTATTTTCCCCTTGCTTAGTTTTTTCGTTACCGGTTATGATTTGAAATAATAACATCACTTTCATTAAGAAGACGCGAACATTTGTTTGCAATTACATTATAGCAAACATTCGTTCTGAATAAAAGTACTTTTAAGCAAAAAAGATGCTTTTTTACTTTTAATAAGGATAAAATGATTGGTGAACAAATGAATCTGCTGTTTATATAATAAAAAAGACGAAAGGAACTTTCACTTTGCAATTTAACGGATTCACAAAAACTGATTTTAACACGTTTACCATTGACGGGCTTGACAAAAGAATGAAGGCAATTCAAGAACGGATTCAACCAAAATTTCAAGCGATCGGGCAACCATTGACAGACTACCTTTCACAAAAAATCGGGAATGAAATGTTTTTACATATCGCCAGACACGCACGCAGAAGTGTCAATCCGCCAAACGATACCTGGCTGGCAATCGCTGCAAACAAAAGAGGCTACAAAATGCTTCCTCATTTTCAAATAGGCTTATTTGACGATCATGTTTTTTTGTGGCTGGCATTCATTTACGAATTACCAAATAAAACGGAAATAGCGAAAATCTTTTTGAAAAATATGAAAACAATCAAGGAAACTATTCCCAATGAGTATGTTCTTTCTTTAGATCATATGAAAAAATTCGCTGCTCCAATTAAAGAAATCAATTTTAAAAATACACTTGAACATTTCCGCGATGTCAAAAAAGCAGAATTACTCATCGGACGGCACGTTGCCGCTACTGATCCAATTTTGAAAAACGGCGGACAATTTATGAAGTTAGCAGAAGAAACGTTTGATACGCTTATTCCGCTTTACAAACTGTCACATGAATTTGTATATAATTTAAACTTATACAGTTAGGGGAAACAAAAAAAGCTTTGCATTATGAAGTGATGGATATGCAAGAATATATCGAAAACCAAACTGGAGATGAACAGCTTCAACTATCTATTGATGTGACGCAATTATTAAATGAAGTAAGAAATCAATGGGGGTTTATTTATCCATTTGAGTGAACTCGTTTCAGTAAACTGAAACTTCGGGGAATCAGGTGGAGACTCTACTCCACCTGATTGGGAAATCCCACCTACGCTTCGCTTAGAGGTGGTAGTCTTAACCCTTAAAAACATTCAAAGATAAAACAGATCTTTGTTCTATGCTGTGAGCAAGGATTTGTCTGTAAAGCTTAAACTCAGCTGCAAATTGTCTAAAAGAATCCTAGAAAAGATTTAGGATACAGTTTTTATTGGTATGAATAAGCTGACTTATAATGCCTATCATTTCCCCAAAAGGCCAAATACAAAAGGCTCTTTTGGGGATCTATTTATTGCAGAAAATCAAAACTTAATCATGAAAGAGCTAAGATTTCTCTTGCAGTATTTGTAATTGCAACTCCTCCCGTTCCACCTAATCTGCTGGCTCCTGCCTCGATTAGTGCAACTGCTGTTTCTAATGATCGGATACCACCTGATGCCTTAATTCGCAGTTCATCCCCGACAACAGATTTGATTAACCTAATATCTTCAACTTTTGCACCGTGCAGTGACTTACCGTTGAAATTTGATACTTTCAACAATGATTTCCAATACTAAAATCCCTAAAAGCCTCTCCACTTTTAGGGATTCATGTTGCACTTCATTCTTCAGGTTTGTTTCACAACAATACAATGAATATCCCAACTAATCACCAACAAAACACAATCATCATAATTACATGGACTAAATATCTTTTTTATCCCTTATTTTTACCAATGTTTCCACTTCTTTGCTCGTAATCGAATGGACGCCCATTTCAATGAATTTTTTCATTTCAGCTGCCTCGTCTATCGTCCAGACGAGGACTGGTAACATGCGCAAACCGGCAGCTTCGATCAGTTCTTCGCGGCAAAATTGGTAGGGCATATTAATTCCGCAGCAGGATGCCATAACTGCATCGCGGAGTGTTTCTTTTACAGCAGCTTCATAGTTATTTTTAGCGATTTCGTAATGGCTTACGCTTGTATTCAAAAGCACTTGATAAGGACGATAATTTTCTTTTAAAAAAGTCGCCCGCTCCTTTTCACATCCGCTTATAACGGAAGCATCCCGCATCTTGTATTTTTCCACTGTTTTTATCATCGGATCAATAGCCTGATCGTCTTTTACATCTAAATTTACAACACGGTTATTTTCTTGAATGAGCGGTAAAACTTCCTCAAGGCGTATAATCTCACCGCGGTACGTATGACTGGTTAATTCTTCATAAGTAACATCTTGCACGCGAATAATTCCTTCATTTGTATGAACGTTTTCATCATGCATCAGGACGACCTTTCCGTCCTTTGTTGCCCTAATGTCTATTTCAATCACATCAGCCCCCGCCTTTATTCCTTCCATCACAGACTGAACGGAATTAGGAGGTGTGTTCATACAACCGGTATGCGCAGTAATCAACGGATTTTTCAATTTAATCACCTATCTTAATGGTTAATCGTAATGCTGGTTCTTACATGAAAATAAGCATATGTTGGTAAAATTCACCTTTTATACTGAATGAATAATAGTTTTCCCCCACCTCAAAAATCGAGGTGAAGGATGAAGCTTTATGAAAGGCGGATCGCTTGCATTAGTTCATGATGAATATGGCCATTCGATGCAACGAGTGATTCATGATCAAGCTGAAAAGGATTTCCCTCTTTATCCGTTACCTTTCCTCCCGCTTCTGTTAAAATCAAGATCCCTGCCGCCGTATCCCACGGCTTTAACCCTTCATGCCAAAAGCCTGTTAATTTGCCTGATGCTACACGGCATAAATCAAGACTGGAGGCACCTAACAGTCGGATATTCCTGCTTTTTCCTGCCAGTTTATCGATTTGCTGCACGACACGGGATCCGGTTTTAAAATCATTCGATTGAAATCCGGTTGCTACAACAGCTTCCGTTAATAATTTTTCTCTTCCTGTTTGAATCCGTTTCTCATTCAGGTAAGCACCGAATGACTTCCTTGCTGTATATTGTTCAGATGTCAGCGGATTAAAGACTACCCCCGCAACCGGCACTTTATTTTTTACGAAAGCAATCGATACTGCATAGTATGGGATATCGTGAATAAAATTAGTCGTGCCGTCAATCGGATCAATAATCCAGCCATATCCGGCGCCAGCATTCCGCAAAATCTCATAGGCATTTGCCTGGCCACAATCCTCTTCCGAAAGGATCCAATGATGCGGAAAATCTTCTTCAATTTTGCGGCGAATTAATTCTTCGCACATTTTGTCCACCTCTGTCACAAGGTCGGAAGGATTCCTCTTTTGCGTGATAACTCCGGTATTGCCAATATGTTTTTTTATCAAGTCTCCGGCAAGATTTGCATATTGAATCGCTGCTTGATATAAATTTGTTTCTAAATCTAATAACATAGCTGTAATCCTCTATTTTCGCTCTATTTGTCTAGCTAATTAATATGGTTAGTCCCCCAAAACGGGGATCTTATTAAAAAAGTTGTACAATGCCATAATATATTGTGTTCATTACTTTGTTTTCTCAACTATATGTTGTGGTAAAGATGTAATTATGATCATTCTGAATTTGAACCATTAATATCATTTTTTTAAGTTTTTCCTATCTATGAATCTTCCAATTCCTTTATTTTCCGAAAAAGTAGATCGGATTTGTAAATCCAATTAATACACTTATTCCTCTAATCTTTCCATAAAGTTCTGCTCTCACCCAGCGAAGAGATGTTCCGGAATGGAAATGTTCCATTTCCTGTCCTTTTTTTTCAAAAAGAACTCCTGCATTCGAAACCAGCCGGATTGTATAAGATTCCGGATCAATGTCATTGTGTATTTGCAACCCTTCAACCAGAGAAACATGAAAACGATTTGCACTTCCGTTCCAGTCCGCCAAGTCTCCGATGGTATACTCCCCTGCCGGCGTTTTCACGGATAATTGAACTAGCGGCCCCATCGATATCGACATGCGCCCTTCCTTAATCGAAGTGAGAAGATCATCTTGAAAAAACGTATCATCCACGTCCGTATTTTGCGACAAATGAATATATGTTACTGCTGTGACAGGGTGCTCGGTACGGTTATGATGCCAGTCTCTTCCACTCGTAGCCGGCATGCGGTATCCTTTATTTAGTAACTCTGTCCAAAGTTTATATGCTCTTTGATTATGCAGTTTTGCGGATGGAAATTCTCCATTCCACACTTCCAAATAATCAAAATCCGTCAGATTTTCTATTTCATATTCCCAACAGCAGCCGGTTCCAATCGGATTGCCGATCCGAAACGGGTGGGCGATACCTGCTAGTGCACCTAATTCATGGATTTCTTTTATCCCTTTATGAATCTCAGAAACGCTGATTTTCCGCCAATCCGTGTATTGATTCGTTTTGTACCCAATGGTAAGCAGATGGCCGTAAAATGTTGTCCATTCAAGGCCATTGATGATCTTTAACCCGGTTTTTCCTTCCACTTCCTGCTTATTTTGCAGCGGACTCGTCGTATTATGATCCGTCACGGCAACACATTTCAAGCCAAGTTTCACCGCATGCTGAGCCATTTCTAATAATGTTTGCTGTCCGTCGCTATGGTTCGTATGCGTATGGAGCTCACATGGAATCCACCGGCGTTCAATAGAAGGCTGAGAAGTAGATACGGTTCCCGTTTCTTTATTATTAGGCAGGTTCTCTAAAAATGGCCGATGGCGCCACGGATAAACTTCGTATCGCGGCAATTCCTTTCGATGAGCATAAATCGTTAATTCATACTGACATTTTTCGGATACAATCGCATGGGTACTGACACACACAGACCACATTCCATTTTGAATTTCTCCGCTGAGTAGTCCTGGAGAAGCTGTTTTTCGCCCGATAAATAATGTTTGTGATGAAGCTTTTCGGTGACATGCGCCTCTGAAGCCTTGCGGATCGTCAATTGATATAGTGAGCAGATTGGAAAGAGGCGGTTTGATTTTCCTTCTTTGTTTTTCATCTGCTTCGTAGTCATAGTAGGCAACAGCATCTTTCACTAAACTCTGATACCTTTCCGATTCCTCGAGCGTTTCGGGAGTATAGGAAAAAGCAATGGATAAGTGATCAACATCTCCGGGAACATAAAAATGATGATGAATATGCGACTGCACACTCGAAAACGGTAAAGATGATGTGATCGAAAAAAGCTTGATTACCGCCAATGATCGTTTTTCACTCACATGCATGCCCCCTTTTTATATTTGCTTGTTCTTCTTTCTGAAAAAAAAGAAGAGGAGACGAACATGGTCTCCCATCTTTTTACTTATGGAAATCACTTTGATTTACAATGATTTCATATTTTCCTTCATCATACTGCGAATATAGAAATATCCCATTGTCGCACTTAATAAAAACATGAAAATCGACATGCTGCTTGCCTGCCCCAGCTCATTGTACACGGAAAAATGCTGTTGCATAGCTACACCAAGCATTTGCGGGGCATTTCTATCAATTAAAAACGGGTTGGTAAAGCTGCCGACAATGCCCATAAACAAGAATGTGAGTGCAACTAGCATTGTTTTTAATGACATTGGCAAAATAAATCTTGTGAACAGCGCCAGTTTCCCTGCTCCCGCATCTCTGGCACTTTCGATTACCGATGTAGGAATAGCCGCAAGCGCCGAGCTTAATAACATCGTAGTAAAAGGAATGTTAAACCACAGGTTCATTAAAATAACACCTTTTGCATCATAAATAATTTGCGGAAGAATTCCTTCCCCAATGATGCGGGCAATCCAACCGTTATCGCGGTACATATTAATAAATCCGTAAATTGCAATGATCCCGGGAATAAAAATCGGGAGAAAATAAATTTTCCGAATGAAATTTGCCATCCAGCTTTTCCCGAAACGCATATAAATGGCTAACACATAACTAATAAGCAGAACAATAAAACTTGAGACAATCGTAATGTATAATGTATGAATAATATTTTGAATCATCGCCGGATTCGTAAACAAATAAATATAATGATCCCATGTGAAATTTCCATCACTGTCTTGAACGCTTTGAACAATAGAATAATAGACCGGAATAATGACAAGTAAGAAAAGAGCAAGAAAGGAAGGGAGAACAAGTCCCAACCCTATCAAGCTCCATTTGCTTTTTTTACTCATTGACCGGCAATCTCGCTTTGCCAGCGTTTTGTTACTTCACCGCTTAATGATCCACCATTAAAGCTGCGGTAGCCGCCACTTACACTTTCAAATTCCTGTTGCAGCTCGGAAGGAAGCAGATCCCATTTGATACCTGGATATCCGTATATTGTGTTAATAACAATTTCTTGTGCTTCCGGAGTTAATACATAGTCTAATAGCTTCGCTGCTGCTTCTCTCTCGTTTTCATCTTCTGTCGTCGGCATCAATAAGTAAGCCGGGCCACCAGTGAATGCAGGATCAATTTGCTTTAATTTAATAGTATCCGGTAAAAGGTCTTTGTTTAGCTGTTCAAGCGCCATATCAGACCAAGCCGGGATCATATCGACTTCGCCGTTGGTCAATAAGTCGAGCGTACCCTGATTCTTTCGCGGATAGACGCCTTCATTATACATGTAAGGACCAAGATCTTTTAAAATCTGAAAACCTGCGTCCCACTGTTCCATAATACTAGGATCCTGAGAATTCATTGCTTCCGGAGGCAGTTGATTGTACACTGTTGTTAACACAAATGAAGATCCTGATCCGCCGGTACTTGGGTCATTGTATGCAAACCGTCCGGGATGATTTCTGATCCAGTCGTATAATTCATCATCTGTATCCGGGACATCTTCCACAGTCTCGCTGTTATAGGCAAGTACAACAGCAGATGCACGATAAGGAACTGCCACACCGCTTGCTCCCTCTAAATTGCTTTCATCGACGTTTTTCAGATTAGGAATCATCGATTCATCAAGCTCTTCAAAAATGTCTCCTTCTTCTTCCCCTCTAATAATATCTCCCAGGGAACCTTCGTAAAGATTGACACCTGAGTCTTTATTAGCTTTTTTCGCTGCAACTAGACGATCCATTGTTGATTGTCCGCCTTGTCCGGAAGGAAGGAATACCAATTCTACATCAACGTCCGGGTTTGCATCCTCAAATTTTGGAAGAAGTGTTTCCCAAAATGTTTGTACGTTTAAAGAACCGCCTGTATAAAGGGTGATATTCGTAACTTCTTGCGTTTCCTCACCGCCGGTACCTGAGGATGAATCATTATTATTATTTCCACATGCTGCTAAAGATAAAGCGGTCATCGTGATAAGAGCAAGTTTTGCCGGTTTACGAATCGATTTAACTAGTGCGTTTAACATAAGAATCCTCCTTGATGGTTCGAGTTGATGTATGATCTTGAAAAACTTGCAATTTTGAAAACTGAATGTTTATTTTTTCGACATTTGTTAATTCATCCATTTTATCTCTGTCGACAAACATTTTGATTGTTCCAATCTCTGTATGCAACGTAACTTCAGCGTAGTGGCCAAGCATCATCATCTTATTTACTTTTGCATCAATTCCTTGTCCGTTCAAAGAAAAAGTGACATCCTCCGGCCGGACACAAACGGTGACTGAACCGCGGAAATTTTCCTCATTGGCATAAAGAAGGGATTGAATATGAATGCCTTCTTCTGAAGCTTCCCCTGTTAAAAAGTTCATTCTGCCGATAAATTGGGCGACAAATAAGGAAGCCGGAGAATCGTATATTTCTTGCGGCGTTCCGATTTGTTCGATCTTTCCTTTATTCATGACAACAATTCGGTCTGAAATCGATAACGCTTCTTCCTGATCATGCGTGACAAAGAGCATTGTTAATTTCTCCCTTGCCTGGATCTCCCGAAGCTCTTCCCGCAATTCATGCCTTAGCTTAGCATCCAATGCGGAAAAAGGTTCATCCAGCAAAAGAACTTTTGGTTCTAATAAAAGTGCCCTTGCCAGCGCAATCCGCTGCTGCTGCCCCCCTGAAAGCTCACTTGGATACTTTTTTTCCATGCCTTCTAAACGTACAAGCTTTAAAACTTCATTTACTTTTTCTTTTATTTCTGCCTTTTTTCTCTTTTTTAACTTCAAACTAAAGGAAAGATTATCATAAACCGTCATATGCGGCCAAAGATTGTAGCTTTGGAAAACCATTGCTGTCGGCCTTTTCTCCGGGGGTAATTGCAGCACACTTTCATTGACAATTTTGATGTTGCCGCCGGTAGGATCAATAAAACCGCCGACTGTCCGCAGTACTGTTGTTTTGCCGCAGCCCGAAGGACCTAACAGTGTCACCATTTCCCCCTGATGCACAGCAATATTAATATCACTGACCCCGTCTCCGGTTGGATATATTTTTGATAATTTCTCTATAGTAAGTTGAACATTCATCAAATCGCCTCTCCGTACTTATTACTTCATATTAAAACCACTGGCTAATGCGTCTGTCCCGACAAACTTGCGGGCGGCCAACAATAAAATAATCGTTGGCAATGTTAAAATGATAGAGAATACAGCACCTGCCGTACTAGGATAGTCCGCAATAATGGAATACATAATAATCGGCATTGTTTTGTAATCCGGAATCCCGACCAGCAATGTTCCCTGTGCTTCATCCAATGATGCTAAAAAGGTAAAAATGGAAGCCACAATAATTCCGGGAGAAGCCATCGGAAGCGTGATATGCCAAAAAACTCTAAACGTTGAAGCACCACAATCCCTAGCCGATTCCTCCTGAGCCTGATGAACATTTTTGAAAGCTGCGGACGGAATCCAAGTCATAAACATCAAAGTATTCAGAATATGAATGAGCACAATTCCGATAAAAGTATTCATAAGCCCAAATTGATAAAATAACACACCGATTGAGACATATAGCCCCATCTTAGGAAAAGCATTGGTTAATAGAAACGAAAACAAGAAAAATCTTCTTAGCGGAAATTGAATCCTCGCAAATGCATAGGCAGCCGGAATGCATATAATGATTGAGGAAATGGTTACGACAATTGCGATCAAAAACGAAAGTAAAATCGAACTAATCACTTGCTCATCAGATAAAACAAAACTCCACCATTCCAACGACCATGACTGCGGCAGCTTAGCCGGATAATTCCATTCCCCCGAAAATGCCAGTAACAGCAAATTTAGAAGAGGCCCTAAGAAAAAAAGACAAAAGATAGATAATAGAATAAATTCAATGATTCTTTTTTTACTAATGGCTTTAAAAAACCACATCTATGCAACTTCCTTTCATTCCTATTTCCATATTGATGCGATCGCTTTTCCTATCACCTCATTTTAAAAATCGGTTTTTGTGGGAACGTTCCCAGATAAACAGGGGGGAGTTCGGATGTGGGAACGTTCCTACATTGAAGGGAATGCTTTTTTGTTTCGCTCATCCCCGTTACATGTATAAATGTATAGCAAAAATGTTTAGCCTTTATATTGAAGACTTTAATTTACTGTAAAAGAATATTTATCTGCATTTACATTACAGTGAAAAAATTTTCGGCACATCACAAAATAAAATTGGATAATGTGAAACTCCATTTTTGAGGCGGGGGTATTACTGCCCCTTAATCTGCAATAAAGACAGACTATTTGG
>JAGKQJ010000012.1 GCA_017898095.1 Bacillaceae bacterium Marseille-Q3522
AACGAAAACAATAAAAACCAGGCTATATCGGGCAAGCAAAATAGTTAAAGAGAAATTGAAAGGAGATTATTTTGATGAACAATAAAAAGTTTGACTTAAGAAAAGCAATGTATTCCACCGTTTTAAAAGAGCTTCAATTTAATGAAAAAAATAAATTGAATGTTTTAAAAACGATTCAGCATCCAATAAAAAAACATAAGAATTTTTCGTTGAGAAAAAAACTCATTGGATTTTTGGAGGCTACCGTAACAACTGCAATAGTAGCATTCACGATTCATCAGGTTGTACCTTTTTCTGATCAGGCCATAAATAAAACAGATACTATTGAAACGAAAAACATTTATATTCCGAACAAAAAAGAAGAAAGTTTTCAAGAAATGTCGGAGGAGGAAATACTACAAAAACTTTTAAATACGATGGACTATTTTGAAACAGCAAAAGGAAGATTTGAAATGTACTATGATGGTGTAGAAAAAACGAAGTTGAATACCAGGTGAGTATAAAAAATACGTTCGGAGGAATATCAAAGACAGCTGTAACTTATGAAAATGGAAATACGGAATTACTCCAACAGTACTTTTCTAATGAGAAAGTTTGGGAATTAAATGAAACTAGCAAAACCTATCGGGGTTATCTGTTTGACTCCAAAAATTATCTGAATGCTGATCCAATTGATGTTGAAAAAGCATTTCAAACGGATGAAACGAATACAAAAGTGACTTATTATCGAGAAGAACCACCTGTCGGACTTGCCGGTGATACTTTATTTCCTTTTGAAATTGCTTCAAATTATACAAGAGATACTGGACGTTGGGAAATTGAAAAACAAAATGAAGCATTATTAGACCATAATACAATCGTCTTAAGAGGAAAACTTGATAATACTTCTCCGAAAAAGAATCTCGCAGAAACATTTCGATTTTGGGTTGATAAAGATACTGGGATACTAATCTAATATGAAACATACGATCAAAGCGGAAATATTATTGACTATCTTCACCCTAAAGAGCTTCACGTAAACGAACCTGTTGATACGAAATCAATTGTCCCGAATTTAGAAGGGTATACAAAAAGTGAAATGTAGCAGTATTAAGATATTATCAAGGCAATTACTGAAATTGAGCCGGTATACTACCGACTTGTAATAGTGGTTGACTGCTCAATATAAAAAAGCCCGCATAAGAGCTCTCCGTTGACTTGCCGATTAGCTTTTATGAAAAGAAAAACAGTGTCCGTTATATAAATGTTGTTGCTATATATACAATTATAAAAGCCCGGAGGATTTTAACCTCCGGACTTTTTTACAGTGGGATTGCATCCCGTTCAACTTTAAAACCAGACAGCCATGCTGCTTACGATTTCGATTTGAACGATGAAAAATGTTCACGGGTGCTGTTTCCAAAAATATCATTTTCTTGTTTTTTTTACACGACTCCATCTCTCTACTGCACCATTTTTGTTTTCCCCTTTAAAAAGAGCTGCAGCAATTCTTCCTCGCTGTATTGCTGATTCAGCAGATAATCTATCATTTCCCGGACAGCTCCGTTTCCGCCGCTTGCTCTTGTTACGAAATCTGTATATTGCTTCACAAACCGGGTTGCATTTTCCGGGGCAAAGGACAAGCCTGCTGCTGCCAAGACAGGAATATCATTGAGGTCGTCCCCCATATAGCACACTTCCTCAAAGCCAATGCCCATATCCGCTGTGATTTCTTCCAGCACGGATAATTTGTCATGCACACCCTCGTATACATAATCGATTTGCAAATCTGCAGCTCTTGTTTTTACTGCCTGTGATTTCCTGCCTGTAATGATTGCTGTTTTTAAACCGGCGCTGTGCGCCAGACTTATTCCCATGCCGTCTAACGTGTGAAAAGCTTTCCATTCACTGCCGTCTGAGCCGATATACAGACGTCCATCCGTTAACACACCGTCTACATCCAGTACGATTAATTTAATTTTATTCATTGCGATAAAACAACCTCTATAATCCAAGATTCATTAAATCATGCAAATGGAGCATTCCGGTCGGTTCGAAATTCTCATTTACAACCGGAAGAATCGTAATTTTCTTTTGCTCCATTAATTGTAACGCTTCTGCGGCCAATGTTCCTTCCGTCACGACGATCGAGGGAGTATTGATGAGGTTTTCTACTTGTTCATGCATAACCTCCATCGATAAGGACAGTGCACGGCGGATATCTCCATCTGTTAACACACCAGCTAATTGCTTGGAGTTATCGACAATCGAAGCTGCCCCGAGACCTTGATCCGTCATGACAAATAAGGCATCTTTCACTTTATCGCCTACATGAACAATCGGATTTTTCTTTGTATTAGCAACTACATCATCGACTTTTAGCAACAGCTTTCTGCCGAGAGAACCGCTCGGATGAAACAAAGCGAAATCCTCAGGACGGAATTTTCTTGCTTCCAATAAGGCAACGGCAATAGCGTCTCCCAATGCTAATGTAACGGTGGTGCTTGTCGTAGGCGCCAATCCTAACGGACAAGCCTCTTCAAAGTCGCCGATACATAACACAATATCTGATTTCAACGCTAATGTAGAAAAAGGATTTTTCGTGATGGCGATTATCTTTGCCCCGATCGTATGAATCGAAGGAAGCAAACTTAAAACCTCTTCACTTTCCCCGCTATTGGAAATGGCGATAATCACTTCATCAGCTGTTACCATTCCTAAATCTCCATGCAGGCCTTCAGACGGATGTAAAAAGAAAGAAGGCGTGCCTGTACTGGCAAGTGTAGCTTTTATTTTTCGACCGATAATTCCCGACTTTCCGATCCCGGTAACGCCTACCCTGCCTTTACAAGCAAGAATTAACTCGATTGCTTCCTCTACAGAATGATCCAGTAAGTTGCGTAAATCTAAGATCGCCTGTGCTTCTTTTTCCAGAACAGTTGTTAAAGTATCTGTATAATCGAGCTTTGGTACATTCATGTTTTGCATAAACGTCACTCCTCATTTTTACAGATTTTTCACCAATGAATCAATTTCCTGAATTGGTTTTAAAATATCTTCCAGCTCTCCTAATTTGACCATATTCGGTCCGTCGGAAAGAGCTTCATCAGGGTTAGGATGTACCTCCATAAAGATTGATGAGATGCTGACAGCGGCAGCTGCTCTTGAAAGGTACTGGACAAATTCCCGTTTTCCTCCGGTAGTCGTCCCGTTTCCGCCTGGTATTTGCACGCTATGCGTCGCATCAAACACAACAGGAACACCAAGTTCGTTCATTGTGATTAAGGAACGCATATCAACAACCAAATTATTGTAACCGAATGTAGATCCGCGTTCCGTTAGTAAAATTTGCTCCGTATCCGATTCTTTTAATTTTGTCACGACGTTTTTCATATCCCAAGGTGCTAAAAATTGGCCTTTTTTCACGTTGACAATTTTCCCTGTTTTGGCTGCGGCAACAAGTAAATCCGTCTGCCTGCATAAAAAAGCTGGAATTTGTAATATATCCAAAACTTCAGCTGCTGCAAGAGCTTGGTTCGGTTCATGGATGTCAGATGTAACTGGCACATCATAGGTTTCTTTTACCTTTTTCAATACTTCTATTCCACCCGCTAAACCGGGACCTCTAAATGAATGGATCGAAGAGCGGTTTGCTTTATCATAAGAAGCTTTGAAGATAAAAGGTATCCCTAATTTTTCCGTGATTTCTTTCAGTTGTCCTGCGGTCTCCATTACCAGAGATTCATCCTCAATGACACATGGACCTGCGATTAAAACAAATGGGTGGCTCCCACCAAAAATAATCTTGTCATTCAAAGTAACAGTTTTAGAAATATTACATACCCCCTTAAGAATTTTGGAATGTTCTAATAAAAAGCAATCTTCTGAAAGCAATTTGTATAGAACAAAGATGAAAAAACCTAAGCGGCAAGCAGATTGCCAAAAGAATGGGAACGAAGCAGGGGGAAAACTTTTGAGATTGATTTGTCGTGTATCTTCATCATACATGGAAACAGAGAAAAAAGAAAGTAATATGCATTTTATCTAACAATTTGATGTAATGTATTCTGACATAAAAGATAAAAACGCTATTTATATTTATTGAAAAAAAGAAGAGTGACTCGATTCTTTACATCACGTGTGAATTTAGTACATTTATTTATAATAGGAAGCGGGCTAAACCATATAATCAAGCAATTTTTATAAAAGATGCAGGATTTTTTCTTTAATAGCGAATATATACTTTGAGTAAAAAACTCATACCCCCTTCTATAAAAAATGGATTTCCCCGAAAGGATGAACCTCATGGAAAAAGAGCTCCTCGATTTAAAAGTTGATTTCGTATTTAAGCAGTTATTTGGTCAGCCGGCACGGAAGCATATTACAACTGCTTTTCTCAATGATTTATTGGGGCGACAGGGAAGCGAACAGATTACCGATTTGAATTTTGAAAATACGGAGCATGTGAAGGAAAGAACAGACGGAAAAACGGTGCGACTTGATGTAATCGTTTTTACATCGCTGGATGAACGAATTAATATCGAAATTCAATTACTGCAGTGATTGCCTGTTGACAGCAGTTTTTTATTCGGCTATTATTCAAATTAAGTAAATAGTTGCTTTGATGGAAAAGAGTACTTGGCATACTTTGTAAGTTGATTGTTCCCAAAAGCAGTACCTCACGTTGCCCAGGCGGATCAATCATCCATGGGAATGTGCTGCATGCTTAAAGTGAACTTCAACCAGCGAATCCGGGATAGTGCGAGCCGGAGTGCAAAGCGTTAAGGAAGGCGTTCCAAAGTATGAAGCTAAAAAACGAAGGTGGCTGCGGCGAGCGCAGCAAATAGGGTGGAACCGCGGGTAAAGCTCCCGTCCCTATGCTATCCATTTATTGAATAGCATAGGGACGGGAGCTTTTTTCGCTGTTAATGAAGGTTTGCCTGAGTTGGCTGTTCCGGCTATTGAAAAAGCAGACAACGGAGTCAGGTGAGAAAAATCTTATGAAACCCACTTTGCGAGTTCCGTTATTTTAACAGCGGCTTCGGTTTTGCTTATTCATTATATATACGAAAAAGGAGTAAATACAATGAGTGGATCAATGGAACAAATCGTAGCACATGCAAAGCATAGAGGATTTATTTTCCCGGGTTCAGAAATTTACGGGGGATTGGCGAATACGTGGGATTACGGCCCATTAGGCGTTGAGCTGAAAAATAATCTGAAAAAAGCCTGGTGGAAAAAGTTTGTCCAGCAATCACCGTACAATGTCGGTTTGGATGCGGCAATTTTAATGAACCCGAAAACATGGGAAGCGTCCGGCCACGTCGGTAATTTTAATGACCCGATGATTGATTGTAAAAATTGTAAAGCAAGGCACCGGGCCGATAAATTAATCGAAAATGCATTAGCGGATAAAGGCATCGAAATGGTTGTCGACGGGCTGCCGTTTACAAAAATGGAAGAGTTGATTGCCGAGCATCAAATTACCTGTCCGGATTGCGGGAGCAGGGATTTTACAGAAATCCGCCAGTTTAATCTTATGTTTAAAACGTACCAGGGCGTTACGGAAACGAGCGGCAATGAAATTTTTCTTCGCCCGGAAACGGCGCAAGGTATTTTTGTCAATTTTAAAAATGTTCAGCGGACAATGAGGAAAAAGCTGCCGTTCGGTATTGCGCAAATTGGCAAAAGCTTTCGTAATGAAATAACGCCTGGTAATTTTACTTTCCGGACGCGGGAATTTGAACAAATGGAAGTAGAGTTTTTCTTTAAACCGGGAGAAGAAATGAAGTGGCTGGAGTATTGGCGGCAATACGCGAAGAATTGGTTGCTTTCATTGGGAATGAAACAGGAAAATTTACGGTTACGTGATCATTCGGCGGATGAATTATCGCACTACAGCAATGCGACAACCGATTTGGAGTATAAGTTCCCGTTTGGCTGGGGAGAGCTGTGGGGAGTTGCTTCGCGGACAGATTACGATTTAAAACAGCATATGGATTATTCCGGAGAAGATTTTCATTATCTTGATCAGGAAACGAAAGAAAAATATATTCCTTACTGCATTGAACCGTCTCTTGGAGCCGACCGCGTCATGCTTGCATATTTCATTGACGCCTATGAAGAGGAAAAGCTGGAAGACGGTACGACGAGAACGGTGATGCACTTTCATCCGGCACTGGCACCGTTCAAAGCAGCTATTTTTCCACTATCAAAAAAATTGTCGGACGGAGCGAAAGAAGTTTACCAGATGCTGGCGGAAGACTTCCAAGTCGATTATGACGAATCCGGATCAATCGGAAAAAGATACCGCCGCCATGATGAAATTGGTACCCCATACTGCATAACGTACGATTTTGATTCCGCCGGCGACAACATGGTAACGGTGCGCAACCGGGATTCCATGGAACAAAACCGTATTTCGGTTGATGAACTAAAAAATTATCTAGCTGAAAAAATAAAATTTTAAAAGTGAGAAAAGGAGAACGAAAAAGCACAAACTTAAGCCAGTGGCAAGAGGACGGAAGCCGGTTAAAATCTTCAGAAACTCGCAGTGCAATTTTCTATGAGTCTTATCTATGTTCTCTGCTTATCATGTGGTGACTTTTTGAACATCCTCTAAAATGAATAGCGGAAAGAGAAAAGGTCTGTTCTAAATGAACAGGCTTTTTTTCTTTTTTTTAAAGACCGAATGCTGCTGCTTAAATAAATTACTAACAACCGTTGTTCGATATAGAGAACTTTTTTGCAAAAAAAGATAAAAAACAATTGACACGTTCTTTATAAAGAACTAAAATAGGCATCAAGAACAATAAATGTTCTATATGAAGAATATTTTAAAAGAATGGTAAAGGTGAACATATGAATAATATCCCACAGCCAAAATCAATCAATAATATGCCAAAAGAAATTAATATGAAAGAGCTTGTGATGGTTGTCAAAAAACGTTTATGGATTATTGCCATCGTAATGGTTTTATTCAGTTTATTAGGATTTCTTTACCATATGTTTTTTTCAACACCTTTGTATCAATCTTCAACAAGGATTATTATTAGCGCAGATTCCGAATACCGGAAAACGCTGCAAGTGATAATTAAAGACAAGACGATAATGGAAAAGGTTGCTGCAGAACTCCAGCTTCCCCGGTCGTCTGAAGCATTGTCCAGTCAGATTACGGTAGGCAGTGTTGATAATTCTCAAGTAGTCAGCATCACCGCGGTGGACACCGATCCGCAGTTGGCAGCAGATATTGCCAATACCACGGCACGTGTGTTTCAAACAGAAGTCCCGAATATTGTAAATTTTGAAGATGTACAATTTTTATCGGAAGCAGAAGTAAATCATTTTCCTATTAATGGGAACGGTAGCAAGATTGTAATCACCGCCATTGTTGCCGGTGCAGTGATCGGCATCGGGCTTGTCTTTCTGCTTGACTCGCTTGATGATTCCGTCAGCAAAGAAAAGGATATTGAAGAACTGCTAGGTGTCCCGGTATTGGGCAATTTATCAAAAATGAAGAATCGCAATTTTAAAAATAAAAAAATATCGAAAAATGAACTTGGAATAAGGGGGGAAACGGTTGGTTACAAATAGAGCAAAACGATCAGAAACGGAAAAACGGTTATTAATATCCTATCTGTTCCCGCACTCGAAAATTTCCGATCAGGTGCGAACCATTCGCACGAACCTTTATTTTATGGAAAAAACGCAAAAGCACAGCACGCTTTTGGTGACATCACCGGAAAGCAGAGAGGGAACGACAACGGTTATTTCGAATATTGGTATTTCCATGGCGCAGCAAAAAGAACGGGTGCTTCTCATCGACGCAAATATAAAAAAGCCTAATATTCATTCTGCTTTCCAGCTTTCTAATTCCTTGGGGCTGACCAATGTATTGGAAGGAGAAACACATATATTTGAAGCTATAAAGCATACAGGAATCGGAAAATTGGATGTGTTGACAAGCGGACCGATTCCTTCTAATCAGGCAGAATTAATGGGTGGCGCGAAAATGACAGGAATATTGGCAATTGCATCAGAGGCCTATGATATTGTCCTCATTGACTCCGCGCCTATTTTGGAAGCAACGAGTACTCAAATGCTTGCCGGCCAATGTGATGCGGTTGTGCTTGTGGTGCAAAAAGGGAAAACAAAACAGCAAAAGGTTCTTGATACACAAAAAATTATCGATCTTGCGAAGGCAAAGTTAATTGGTGTAATTTTGAATGAACGCTAAAGAGGTTTTTCAAATCCAGCGACGAATTACGAGACATCAGGGTAGATGAAAATCAGTTCTAAAGTCCATGTTTCCGTATAAGAAGTCCGGCAAAATCCCCTCTTGCTCCTTATTCATTCACTTTTTGAAAAAGTTTTTTTTTTACACAGTTTGTTCGTTATAAAGAAAAAATGTTCGTTTTAAATTTCGGTGATGCCTCCTTCCCGTTATAACCGGAGGCACTCGGTCATGCTGTGGGTTTTTTGCAAAACCTTAGACGCGGGTCGTCAGGAGTATGATGTGAGGATGGGTTGGATGCCCAAAATCTTATTTTTGATTATTCAGAACAACATATATCGGTCATCATTAAAGCTTTTCAACCAAGTTCATTTAAAAGGGGGGATACAGTTGAGCTATCGGCAACGATTATCACTTTTCGTTCTTGCAGATTCATGTATTGTCCTAATCGCTATTTTTATCGCACGATATTTAATCAGTTCAGATCTGAGCTATTTTTCCTTTGCTTTTCTGTTTACAAGCTCCGTCATCGTGATTAGTCAATTTCTTTATTCCCTTGCCAGCAAGCTGTATAAAAAAGTGTGGCAATATGCAAGTGTGGGGGAAATGGTGATTATTTTTAAAATCGTCGTTTTTACATATATCACAACGGCAGTTTCGCAATATTTTTTCATTCATGATATTTTTTTACGATTATTAACGGTAACCGCACTGCTGCAGCTGCTGTTTATTGGCGGATCACGATTTTGCTGGCGTTACTTTTGCGACCATATTATTGCCGCGCCTTATCCGAAAAAAAGAACGGTTATCATTGGTGCCGGTTCCGCCGGGATCATGGTCGCAAGGCAATTATTAAAAAAGAACGACACCGATTTACTTCTCGTGGCCTTTGTCGATGATGACAGAAAAAAACAGGAATTAGATATTCTTGGTCTCCCGGTCGCCGGAGGAATCAGTCAAATCGGCAAAATTGTTGTCGACCGCGATATTGACCATATCATCATCGCAATCCCATCGCTTTCGAGAACGAAATTAAATGCGATTATTCAAGAATGCGCGAAAACAAAAGCAAAGACGCAAATACTGCCAATGCTTGAGGATATTGTAACAGGAAAAGTTTCTGTCAGTCAGTTCCGTGATGTGCAAGTGGAAGATTTATTAGGAAGAGAACCGGTTAACCTTGATATGGCACGAATTTCCGGACACGTGACCAATAAGGTAGTGCTCGTAACAGGAGCCGGCGGATCAATTGGCTCTGAAATATGCCGGCAAATTTCCGCCTTTTCACCGCGGCAATTAATTTTATTGGGACATGGGGAAAACAGTATTTATGCGATTGCAATGGAGCTTAAAGGACGTAACAAAGATTCCCCGATCGAGATGATAACCGAGATTGCCGATTTACAGGATGCGGAAAAAATGCAGAAGGTGATGGAAACCTACCATCCGGATGTTGTCTATCATGCGGCTGCGCATAAGCATGTTCCGCTGATGGAACGAAATCCGGAAGAAGCGGTAAAAAACAATGTCATTGGCACAAAAAATGTAGCCGAAGCAGCAAGCAGATCCGGTGTGAAAACATTTGTGATGATTTCCACCGATAAAGCAGTGAAACCAACCAGTGTCATGGGTGCGACAAAAAGAATGGCGGAAATGATTATTCAACATTTGGACAAGATCAGTGCAACAAAATTTGTCGCTGTCCGCTTTGGCAATGTCCTCGGCAGCCGCGGCAGTGTGATTCCATTATTCAGGAAGCAAATTGAGGAGGGCGGTCCGGTAACGGTGACACATCCGGATATGGTCCGCTATTTTATGACGATTCCCGAAGCCTCCAGATTGGTCATTCAGGCAGGCGCTTTTGCAAGAGGCGGCGAAATTTTCGTTTTGGATATGGGGGAACCGGTGAAAATAGTTGATCTGGCGAAAAATTTGATTCGTCTTTCCGGAAACTCAATTGAAGATATAGGGATTGTTTTTACAGGTATCCGGCCGGGGGAGAAATTATTTGAAGAACTGTTGGCAGAGGATGAAGTGTTGAAGCAACAGGTATATCCGAAAATATACATTGGAAAGTCATCAGTCATATATATAGAACAGATTAACGAAATGATTACAAACTATCGCGATTATAAGAAAAAGGAGTTGCGGGAAGCACTTATCCAATTGGCAAATGGAAGCAGCAATAGAAAGATCATTATGCCGGTTTCAAGCTAAAGAAGGCTGATTACCGCAGTTACCGTTTTAAAATGCCGGCAATCGAAGGAGAAGAGGGATATGGACAGATGAAGGTATTGTTTTGTGCAACGGTGGATTATCATTTTCAATTATTTCATTTACCGTATTTAAAGTGGTTCCATGAGCAGGGGTGGGAAGTACATGTAGCGGCGTCGGGAAACATAAAACTTCCTTTCACAGATAAAAAATACCAAATTCCGATACAGCGGTCACCGTTCGATTGGCATAATTTTCATGCGTATCAACAGTTAAAGCAAATTATCAACGATAATAACTACGATATCATTCATTGCCATACGCCAATGGGGGGTGTTCTCACACGCTTGGCTGCCAAACACAGCAGGCTTCACGGGACAAAGGTTATCTATACGTCGCACGGATTTCATTTTTATAAAGGCGCGCCGCTTAAAAATTGGCTGTTTTATTATCCGATTGAAAAATGGCTTGCCTGTTATACAGATAATTTGATTACCATCAATAATGAGGACTATCGTCTTGCCGTAAACCGCCATTTTAAAGCTTCTTCGATTCGCCAGGTTCACGGTGTCGGCGTTAATACGGAACGTTTTCAGCCTGTATCTGAACAAAGAAAGCAAAAATGGAGGCGGGAGTTTGGCTGCAAACAAGATGATTTCTTGCTCATTTACACGGCGGAATTTAATCACAACAAAAATCAAAAATTTATCATTGAAACGCTTCCATATATAAAAAAAGAGGTTCCGCAAGTTAAGTTACTCTTAGCAGGCGAGGGACCGTTATTACCGGAGTGCAAACAATTAGCAAGACAGCTTGGTGTTGAGGAGAACGTAGTGTTTCCGGGCTATCGGGAAGATATCGATAAGCTGATACAAATGAGTGATGTGGCAGTTTCTGCAAGCAAACGGGAGGGGCTGCCGGTTAATATTATAGAAGCGATGTCCTGCGCTTTGCCGGTTGTTGCCTTGGAAAATCGCGGTGTCAGAGAGCTAATCAGGCAGCATAAGAACGGTTGGTATATCGGGCATGATAATCGTGCTGCGTTCGTTTACTGTATTTTGCTGTTATTTTATCATCCGGCATTAAAATCGGAACTCGGATTATATGGAAGGAGAATGGTGCTCGATACATACAGCCTTGATAAAGTTTTACAGGAAAAAATATCGATCTATCAAACTTATATGTTGGGAAGGGAGGAGATACAGTGGGCGATCCCTTAAGAGTATTACATGTTGTTGTCAATATGAACCGCGGCGGAGCGGAGACATTATTAATGAATCTGTACCGCCATATCGACCGCAACAAAATTCAATTTGATTTTTTAACATGCAAAAAGGGGGAGTTTGACGAAGAAATCATCGAGATGGGCGGAAAAGTCCATCGTATCCCATATGTGACGGATGTCGGGCATATGCGATTTTACCGGGGACTATTGCAATTTTTAAGTGCCAATAAAGAATATATCATTCTTCATTCACATTTGGATAAGATGAGCGGGTTTGTCCTTTATGCCGCGAACAGAGCAGGTATTCCGATTCGCATTGCCCACAGCCATAATACGCAAAGTGAGGGAAATACGGCGGCAAAAATCTATAAATGGCTAGCAGGTAAATTTATTAATGCGAATGCAACAGACTTGATTGCCTGTTCGGAGACTGCCGCCGAATGGCTGTACACAACAAAAAAAACGGAAGCGCTGATCTTAAAAAACGGGATTGACATTGGAGAATTTACTTTTTCGCCTGAAGTCAGAAAGCAAATGCGCGCAGAGCTTCAGCTCCATCCTTCCACTTTTGTCTTAGGCCATGTCGGGCGATTTTGTGCGCAAAAAAATCATTCGTTCTTAATCGAGATATTTGCCGTGTTTCTCAAAGAGCGGCCGGACAGCGTTTTATTATTGGCCGGGGATGGGAAAGAGCGTGCCGTTATTGAACAAAAGGCTACTGAATTAAGTGTAATTAGTCATGTGAAGTTCCTTGGAGCAAGGACGGATATTGAGCGAATTTTACAGGCAATCGACTTGTTTGTATTTCCGTCCCTGCATGAAGGCATGCCGTTATCTGTTCTTGAAGCGCAAGCCGCAGGCTTGCCTTGCATCATCTCCGACCAGGTGACAGAAGAAGTTGATCTCGGACTCGATTTAGTGGAGCAGATTTCTTTGCTGCAGCCGCAAAGATGGCTTGAAAAAATGAAGCATGCTGAAAGAAACAAGACGGTAAGAAGCAGCAGGCAGGAGCAAATCGCAAAACAAGGCTACGATATTATCGATACGGCAAACTTAATGGAGAATTATTATTTGGGAAAGTGAGAGAACAGAAGTCGGAGGTAAGAGGTCAGATATAGAAGAAACCTGCAAGGCAAGTTTCGAACTGTTTTTTCCGGACCCCGGCTTCTGACTTCTAATCTCCGTTTAACTTTTTCAACCCTTATTTAAAGGAAGAATAGAGGTGCATGGATGACACTATTAACCATATTTACGCCTACTTATAATCGCGCCTATTGTTTAGACCGTTGCTATCACAGTTTGCTGAGGCAGACCTGCCGCGATTTTCTTTGGCTCGTTATTGATGACGGATCAACAGATGAGACAGAAACGTTAGTTGCAGGCTGGATGCAAGAAAAGAAAATTGCCATTCGTTATGTAAAACAGGAAAATAAAGGAATGCATGCTGCCCATAATACCGCTTATAGGATCATCGACACAGAGCTGAATGTTTGTATCGATTCCGATGATTATATGCCGGATGATGCAGTTGCGAAAATCAAGAACTTTTGGGGAAAATATGGTGGCGATCACGTCAGCGGTATCATCGCTCTCGATGCCGATCAGAATCAGCAAATAATTGGTACAACCCTGCCGGCTCATTTACAAACATCGACGCTTTTTCATCTTTATCAGCAGTATGGTGTGACAGGCGATAAAAAACTTGTCTACCGGACGGAATTAACGAAACGTTATCCCTATCCGTTATTTGAAGAAGAAAAATATGTCGGCCTTGCCTATAAGTATTATAAGCTTGATCAGGACTTCGAAATGCTGCTTTTGAATGAAGTGTTATGTGTTATCGAATATTTAACGGACGGTTCTTCTTTCAATATGCTGAAGCAATACCGCCATAACCCGAAAGGATTTGCATTTTATCGCAAAGAATTAATGAAACTGCCGTTTGCCGGCCTTGCTTTTAAATTCAGGCAGGCGATTCACTATGTTTCCAGCAGTCTTTTGTTGAAAAATCATCGTATGCTGCAAGAAACACCGGAAAAAAACTTAACGATCTTTGCACTCCCGTTCGGGCTGCTTTTGTATGCCTATATTATCGTAAAAACAAGGCATGATGTTCCATTATCATAGAAATAACTGTTATTCAGGTCTGATGAAAAACTAGCTTGCGAATAAGGAAAATCCATCTACAATTCTGAAATTACTGGAGAATATAGAACCAGTCTTATATTAAAAGCAGTTAGCTATTAAACAAATCTCACGAATGAAACAGGAAGGTTAGACGAATGATCACATTTTGGATCAATTTAGTCATGGTGTATGTCTTTGCTTTCTTTGCAAGGTATTTTGCTTCACCTCTGTCTTTCTACCCTTTGTGTGTTAGGCCAAATAAACTGTTGATATTAATTGCATTATCTTTACTCGTGCTCGTTTCGGGATTGAGAACAAATATAGGAGATACTTATTTTTATAAACATACTTATGAAAGCAATGAATTTACTTGGGAATACATCGCAAAAGAAAAAGATATTGGTTTTGGCATTTTACAAATGATCTTAAAGAATTTCACGGATGATCCGCAAATACTGATCTTTGTAACAGCTTTGCTTTCGAATGCGCTGATTGTAATGGTGCTTTATCATTATTCAAGAATGATCGAGCTAAGTTTATATGTTTATATTACCGGCGGCTTGTTCTTAATTTCCATGAATGGCATTAGACAAGTATTGGCAGCCGCTATTATTTTTGCCGCAACAAAGTTTATTATCGAAGGAAATTGGCTGAAATATTTGTTAATCGTCCTTTTGGCGGCAACGTTTCATCAAAGTGCCCTTATTTTAATCCCAATTTATTTTATTGTCCGTTATAAAGCATGGTCAAAAGCAACTTATATTTTGCTGCTGATTTCTGTGTTTATTGTCATTGGCTATGATTTATTTTCCAATCTGTTATTTTCCACTATTAAAGATACGCAGTACGGTCATTATGCAGAATTTCAAGAGGGGGGTGCAAATATTATCCGCGTAGCGGTAGAAGCAGTACCGCTCGTGCTTGCTTACATCGGCAAAGATAAGTTAAGGGAGATATATCCGCAAAGTGATTATATTGTAAATATGGCGCTTGTCGGACTTGTATTTATGATCATTTCCACGCAGAATTGGATATTTGCCCGTTTTTCGATTTATTTTAGCCTGTATAATTTAATTTTAATTTCTTGGGTTGTAAAATTATTTGCAGAAAAATTTCAACGAGTGGTTTATTACGGTATTCTCGTCTGTTTTTTCCTTTATTATTATTATGAAAATGTATTGAATTTGAATATTGTCTACCACAGCGATTATTTCTGATAAAAAGAGGGTTAGAAAGATGTATAGGATGAGAGAAGCACCAAAAAGAGTATTGCATATAGTCAGCGCACTGGAAGTCGGCGGGGCAGAAATGCTGATCATGAATATATACAGAAAAATCGACCGCAGAAAAGTCCAATTTGATTTTGTGACACATGGCTATCGTAAAGGAGCTCTCGAAGATGAGATTATCTCCTTAGGAGGAAGAATTTATCATGTTCCGAGCATTGGAACGACAGGGTACGTATTTTATTTACACCAATTGGAGCTGATTATGGCAGAGCAGCAATATGCAGCGGTTCATGCACATACTGATTATCAAAGCGGCTTTCCGGTTTGGGCTGCGAAAAAAAGCGGCATAGAGAAAAGAATTTGTCATGCCCATTCAAGCGGCTGGCTACGGAACCAGGGTGTCAAAGAAAAAGTAATGTTGAAGGGTTTGCAGGCATTGATAAAGAAATATGCAACAAGTTACTGCGGCTGCAGCGAAGAAGCGGCTGCTTTTTTATTTGGCAAGAAAATGGTAGATATGAAGAAGGTAAAGATGATGAAAAATGCCATTGATGTTGAGCGGTATATAGATACAGATACATCCAGCAGGAACAATGTCATCAAGGAGCTTCAACTGCCGGAATCGGCAAAAATAATCGGTCATGTCGGTCGTTTTTCCGAATCGAAAAATCAAAAATTTATTTTGCAATTAGCGAAGCAATTACTCGGGGAAGATAACAGCTACTATATGCTATTTATTGGTGACGGCCCGCTGCGAAAAGGGGTGGAGGAAGAAGCGAAACGTTTCGGCATTGATGCTCATACCCGTTTTTTAGGGGAACGGCAAGATGTTGCAAAATATATGAAAGCTTTTGATATCCTCCTGTTTCCGTCTCTTTTTGAAGGATTTGGGATAGTCACATTAGAAGCGCAAAGTGTCGGGACGCCATGCATCGCATCTAATACGGTTCCAGCTTCGACAGATATCGGACTGGGGCTGATCTCCTATGTCAGCCTGGATGACGAGCGGCAATGGATCGAAAAGATACAACAAGCGATAAACAAAAAGGCGCCAACAAAAGAAAGGATTTACAACCGTTTCCGCGAAAGAGGGTTTGATATCCGCACACAAGTGAATGACTGGCTCGAGCTATACTCTCTGGAGGTGGGAGGTGAGAAGTGAGAGGTGAGAAATGAGAGGTGAGAAATGGGGCTTGAAGGAACTTGCTTTGCAAGATTCAACAACCTCCCACCTCTCACTTCTAAAAGGTGGGGTGCAGATGAAAAAGCAGCTGTTGTTTGTTGCACAATATCTTCATACAGGCGGAATTGAAAGAAGCCTATTGACGCTTTTGGAAGATATCGATACAGAAAAATATGAGATAGATCTCCTTTTATTTGATTATAGCGGTGCATTATTTCCGCTGATTCCGAAAAAAATCCACTTGTTGCCGCCGTTATTTGAGACTTTTTCGGTGCCGCTTTTGCAAGCTGCTCCAATATTAATAAAAAGGCGGAAGTTCCGGATATTGGCAGGAAAAATAGGCGCGGCAGCTTTAGGAAAGTTATCATCAGGTGTTGGCACGGAAAAACGCTGGCTTATTTACCGCCACACCTTGAAAAATCAGGAAAAGCAATATGATGCTGCGATTGGCTATATGGATTTCTTTTGCAATTATTATGTAATTGAAAAAGTAAAGGCACGAAAAAAAATTGTCTATAACCATATGGACTATCTGTACAGCCAATCTCAAGGATGGCCCAGTCCGCGTCTTGACCGCAAAACATTTTTGAAAAGTAATGCTGTCGTTACCGTTGCCGAGACATCCAAGCAATCACTGTTGGACATCTTTCCAGAGCTTAATGAAAAAATTCATGTGATCGCCAATCGCGTATCACCTGTAACAATCCGCAAATTGGCTGATGAAAAAAATACTTTATTTGCAGAGAATGAAGCAGTTTTGCACATTGTCACGGTTGCGAGATTGACAGAAGAAAAAGGAGTCCTGTTAGCTTTGGAAGCCTGCAAACTTCTTGTCGAGCAGGGATACCCCGTGAAATGGTATATCGTAGGCAATGGACCGTTGCGGGAGCAGCTACAGGAAAAAATGAAAAAATTAGCTCTTGGGAAGCACTTTATTTTAGCGGGTGAAAAAGAAAATCCATATCCATACATGAAAGGAAGTGACATCTACGTACAGCCGTCACTAACGGAAGCGCATTGCGTCGCCGTAGAGGAAGCACTTGCTTTATCATGTTCGATTGTTGTTACGAATATCCCTTCCTTTAAAAAGCAAATCGAGGACGGGAAAAACGGCGTGATCGCAGATACGAGTGCAGCAGGAATCGCGCAAGGGATCATAAAAGTTTTGACAAGCTTTACAAAAAAATCTTCATCTCAGAACTGTCTTTTCGAAAAGCGGAATCGCGATGAGTTGGCGAAATTTTATCAATTAATCGAAAAGGGATAGTACTATTCTCACCATCACACAATGATAGAAAAAGAGGGGAATCAAGAATGGGGACATTAACGATCCATCAGCCTGAGATTGTCAAATCAGCAACTGGTGTACGATTGCAGGCGGAATTTGAAGCCAATGGAAAAAAGGACACACTTTGGTATGAAGTAGAGGAGAAATATCAGCATTATTTAACGGTCGAACGTGCGGACGCGTTTCTCGTGGGGCTATTTTTATTAGCCTTTAAACAGAATCTTGATATCCGGATTTTAGCGCCTGTCTCGGAGAGACTTTACTATACGCTTACGACATATCTTTTCCCGTTAATCCGAAAAATAAATGGAGCGGACATGATCAATGTGGAAGCGGAGCAACTATTGTCAGAGCCTCTGCCAAATGCAGGGGCGGTTGCAACCGGACTTTCATGCGGAATTGACTCCTTCAGCACGGTCTATCATCATTTGCATGAGCCGTGTCCGGATGGTTATCAGTTGACACATTTTACATTTTTTAATGTCGGTTCGCACGGTTGTCTCGGCGGAGAAAAAGCAAGGCGGCTATTTAAAAACCGGCTCGCACTTATCAAACCTTGCGCAGAAGAGCTCGGGAAAGAGTTGCTTACGGTGGACAGCAATATTAGTGAGATTTTGCAGCTCGGATTTTTTGAAACCCATACGTATCGCAATATATCGGCTTGTCTGGCAGTACAGAAATTATTCCGGGTTTATTATTATTCATCATCCTACGCCTTGAAATATTTTGCCCTGAAGCCGGACAGCTGCGGCCATTATGACATTTTCAATATGAGTATGCTGTCGACAGAGAGTCTCAACTTTTTCTCTACTTGTCCTTATGAAACTAGATTGGAAAAAACACGGTTCGTTTCCACCTATAAGCCGGCTTATAAATACTTAAACGTCTGCATCACCGGAGGCAAAAATTGCGGCGGCTGTGAAAAATGCGTCCGCACTTTACTGACGTTAGAAGTAATGGGGAAATTAAAAGAATTTGCCAATGTCTTTGATCTCGATCAATATTACAAAAAAAGAGATAACTATATTGCCAAAGTGCTGGCTTTTCATCAAACAAATGATTATATGAAGGAAATATATGACGAGATGGAAAGACAGCAGTTTCCGATTCCTATCTATGCGAAAGCGGCATCGAATTATTTAAAGCTGCGAAAGTTTGTGACTGCGTAACATAGTTAAAAAGAAAACGAAGTTAGGTCAGAAATGACGGTTTTGTTCCAGATAATCATACAATGTTCACTGCAAGTACCTGTATCACATTATTATCAGAAAGAAGGGGGAAAATGAATAATAAAGGAATTGTGAATGAAGTGTTTTGGCTTCGCGCCATTGCCTGTCTTGTTGTCACCTTCGGGCATGCGCTGCAAAACGGTTATCATTATTTTACGGAAATAACCATATATCACAACCTTGCGTATTTGCTTTATATGGGGGTTCTTTTCGGAGTTCCTGTATTTGTATTTCTTTCGGAATTTTTATTGTCTTACAAATATGCAGAGACTGTCCCGAAGGGCTTTATGAAGAAGCGATTTAAGGTATTGCTACCGCCTTATCTCTGCATGAGCACCGTCTATGCCTTGTTTCGCATTGATGAATGGACAATTTTAAATGTATTAAGCGAGGTAGGAAAAAATATCTTTTTCGGATATTCAACAATCTATTTCATATTAATCATTTTTCAGTTTTATTTGCTGCATATGGCGGCGAGAAAATATTTAAACCGTTTGCCGGCAAAAATCGTCATTCCAGTTGCATTTGTGATCAATATCGGCTATTTAAGCATTTTTAACTTTAGCGAAGCACCGCAGCATCCTCTTGCCATTTATTTGTGGAATCCGGGTTATTGGATGCCGTTTTTTGGCTGGCTGTTTTATTTTGTTTTAGGTTTTTATTGCGGCAAGCATTACAAAACGGTATTACAACAATTGCACAGGTACCGGATTCTGGTTTATGTTTTTCCTATTTTTACTTTTTCCGGCGTGCTGTTAATGAATAAAATTTTTATGCTTACGCAGGATTCGAAAAGAGTTGATATGTTGCTGTTTGCAACCTCTGTGATTTTTTTATTGATGTATGTTGCGTCTCGCATGAAAATAACACCGGGAATCGTGCTGCTGATCAGTAATTATTCGTTCAGTATTTTTTTATTAAATGAAATGTTCTTTATCTTGCTTTTGCAGATAAAGCCGCCGGCATTTTTCAATATGATGACGTATTCGCTCGTTGCTTTTCTAATAACCATAATTGGTTCGATCATGTTGTCGTATTTGCTGAACTTATTCCCGTTTGGAAAATATATCGCCGGTAAAATCATGCCGTTTCGTAAAGAAAAACGCTCGCTGGCTGAGCAACGTTATTTGCGAAAAGTAAACGGATGAATATTCAACGTTTTAGATAGTGTATATGCAAAAGAAACGGATCGTTACGTTTCTTTTTTTATTTGGGTTAAGTACACCAATTCCAAGTATTGCGGGAGATGGAGTTCCTGGTTTACTAAAAACAAGTTCATTCATGCAGCAGAAAGCTGTAGCAAGGGAGATGAGAAAAATGGCAATTTTAATAACAGGTGGTGCCGGCTACATCGGAAGTCATGCTTGTGTAGAACTGCTGAACGAAGGCTGTAAAATTGTCGTCGTCGATAATTTTTCCAACAGTAAACCGGAGACAATCAAGCGAATTATGGATATTACCGGGAAAAAATTTGCTTTTTATCCGTTTGATCTGGCAGACGAAATGAAACTGGAGCAAGTATTTACTGAAAATCAGATTGAAGCGGTACTGCATTTTGCCGGATTGAAGGCAGTTGGCGAGTCCGTTAACCTGCCGCTTTGGTATTACCATAACAATATTATTAGTACCGTCATACTCTGTAAGGTGATGGAGAAATTTCATGTTAAAAAACTCGTCTTTAGTTCTTCGGCAACGGTATACGGTCTGCCGGAAAGTGTACCTGTTGCAGAGACGGCGCCGCTATGGGCAACAAGTCCGTACGGACGGACAAAATTAATGATTGAAGAAATTCTCCAGGATTTGCATATCGCGGATCCCAGTTGGCACATTACTCTCTTAAGATATTTTAATCCGATCGGGGCACATGAAAGCGGCTGGATCGGCGAAGACCCGCAGGGGATTCCCAACAATTTAATGCCCTATATTACCCAGGTAGCAGCCGGGGTGTTACCGGAGCTGCAAGTATTTGGCGATCACTATCACACAATAGACGGTACCGGTGTAAGAGATTATATTCATGTTGTTGATCTAGTACTTGGACATGTACGGGCGCTTGAGAAAATGGCGGAACCAGGAATAGAAGTTTTTAATCTTGGAACCGGAAATGGCTACAGTGTGTTGCAAATCATCCGGGCATTTGAAAAAGCAACAGGAAAACGAATCCCTTACAAAATCGTATCTCCCCGTTCCGGTGATGTTGCTATTTGCTTTGCCGATGTCACAAAGGCAAACAGAGAGCTTGGCTGGACTGCGGAAAGAAGCATGGAACAGATGTGCCGCGACGCATGGCGCTGGCAAACTTCAGTAATGGCAGAACAGCTTGCGAACCGCGCACTTTAAACAGGGACTTAAATAAAGAAATAAGGATGAAATGGAGGTCGGCAAATGTCAAAACAACAGTTTAAGCTGTTATTAACAGAAGTTTACGAAAATGGAATAGACGGAAAGTATCGCGAAGTGGATGAAATCATGACGGATATTAAAGAGAGACTTTTAATCTTCTTCAAACAAAGTGTCATCAAGCGGTAAATGTCCTGCTGCAGAGATTTTCTTTATAATCGTATGTTACTACTGTTTTTTTTTACCGCGAAAAAATTTATTGCTGGGGTTGACAAACAGTGAAACGACTTTTTGATGTTACAATAGCAAGCCTGCTTCTGCTCATGCTATTTCCACTTATGATGATCATTGCAGTAATCGTCAGAAGCAAACTGGGAGCACCGGTTTTTTTTAAACAAAAACGTCCCGGATTGCATGGGAATCCGTTTTATTTGTATAAATTTCGGACAATGACAAATGACAAAAACGAAAGCGGAGAATTATTGACAGATGAAAAAAGACTTACTTCGTTCGGAAAATTCCTGCGTTCCTTCAGTTTAGATGAATGGCCGCAATTATGGAATGTGATAAAAGGAGACATGAGCTTAGTTGGTCCAAGGCCACTGCTAATGGAATATTTACCGCTTTACAACAGTGAACAGACAACACGCCATTTTGTAAAACCCGGCATTACCGGCTGGGCACAAATCAATGGCCGTAATGCAGTCGGTTGGGAAGAAAAACTGCAGTTAGATGTATGGTATGTTACTAATCAGTCATTTTTACTTGACTTGAAGATTCTTTTTTTTACTGTAAAAAAGGTAATTCGTTCTGAAGATATTAATCAGCCGGGGATGGCGACAATTACAAGGTTTAAAGGCACACACCAAACAGAGAAGGAAGTGCGTCCATGAAAATTGCCGTGATCGGGAAAGGCGGACACAGCAAGGTCGTATGCGAGATTTGCCAATTGAATCAACATCAAATTATCGGTTTTTTTGATGACCAGTTTAAAGAAATCTCCTTGCAAAACGGGCAATATCATGCCCCTATTTATGCTGTGGAAGAATTGCTGCAGCGATTTCCGGAAGTAAAATTGGTGGTTGCCGCAGGGAATAATCAAGAGCGAAAAAAACTAGTCCGTTTCCTGGAACTGCCCGGCAATGTTTATATGACGTTAATCCATCCGGCTGCAACAATAAGCACTTCCGCAAGGATTGGAACCGGCACGGTTGTAATGGCAAATGCCGTGATTCAGGCAGATGCGGAAATAGGCAATCATGCGATTATTAATACATCTGCTGTGATTGAACATGATGTAAACATTGCTGATTATGTTCATGTATCGCCGGGAGCGATTTTAACAGGTGCAGTGAAGGCTGGCGAAGGTGCCCATATTGGCGCGGGGGCGGCCATCATACCGCAAATTGAAATTGGAGAATGGGCGGTAATTGGCGCAGGGGCAACGGTCATTCGTCCGGTAAACGCTTTTGCGACAACAGTTGGCACACCGGCACGGGAACTTGCGGCAGATACCCGGGAAAAATGCCCTCCTACTCGGGAAATATGATCCAAATCGTATAGTTTTATGAGCCACTATTCAGATTTATGTCCTTATTGCAGAGTTTATGAGCCGCTATCCGGGATATATGTTCTTATTAGCGGAGTTTATGAGCCGATCACGAGATATATGGGCTCATTAACAAAGTTTATGAGCCTCAAATTAGGATATATGTCCTCATTTTCGAAGTTTATGAGCCGATCACAGGGATATATTTCCTTTATGAGCCGTAGAGCAGTTTGCGATTCAGAAATTATCTGTATATCCGGCAATAGAGAAACCGGAATGAAAATTGGCTTAAACATTAAATTAAAAAGGAAGGTGAGCAGCTAGTGGAAACACGAACGCGGATTTTTCTTTCTCCACCGCATATGTCCGGAAAAGAACAGCAGTATATTCAAGAAGCATTTGCTTCGAATTGGGTTGCTCCGTTAGGACCGAACGTAGATCAATTTGAAAACGAAGTCGCACGATTCACAGGAGTGAAGGGGGCGGTTGCTGTCTGTTCCGGAACAGCTGCGATTCATTTGGCACTGCTGCTATTAGGGATTGAAAAAGGGGATCGTGTTTTTTGTTCGAGTTTTACGTTTGTCGCAAGTGCAAATCCAATTCTCTATCAGGGAGCGGAGCCGGTTTTTATCGACTCCGAGCCAGAAACCTGGAATATGTCGCCAATTGCTTTGCGGTGCGCTCTGCAGCAAGCAGCTGAAAAAGGGAAGCTCCCGAAAGCGGTGATTATCGTCCATTTATACGGGCAAAGTGCAAAAATGACAGAGCTGCTGGCCCTTTGCCGTGAATTCGAAGTTCCTATTATTGAAGATGCCGCAGAATCACTTGGCACAACATATCATGGAAAAGCAAGCGGAACGTTTGGAAAATTCGGGATTTATTCCTTTAACGGCAATAAAATCATTACAACTTCTGGCGGCGGCATGATCGTATCCGACAATCTCGAATTACTGGAAAAAGCAAGGAAACTGGCAACGCAGGCAAGAGAACCGTTGCCTTATTATCAGCACCAGATGCAAGGATACAATTATCGTATGAGCAATATCCTCGCAGGAATCGGCAGAGCGCAAATCGAGGTTTTAGAAGAAAGAATCGCAGCAAGAAGGAGAATTTTTGCTACATACAGAAAGGAATTAGCCGGAATACCCGGTATATCTTTTCTGCCTGAACCGGAAAATACACGATGCAATCGCTGGTTGACAACCATAACAATTGATAAAAAAACGACCGGTGTATCTATAGCAATTTTGCTGCAGGCGCTGAACGAAGACAATATTGAAGCCCGTCACGTATGGAAGCCGCTCCATTTGCAGCCCCTTTTTCACGATGCTGCATACTATCCGCATGAGAGCGGCAGTGATATCTCTGCGCAATTATTTCAAACAGGCTTATGCTTACCATCCGGATCCAATTTGCGTGAGAATGAGCAATTTCATGTGATTGAATGTTTAAGGCAGGCGTTGCTCCAGCATGCGTAATGGAAAAAGAAAGGAAGAATGAGGGATGGACAGATGATAGGGAAGAATATTCTCGAAATACGCAAACAACGCGGGCTTACACTTTCTGAAGTGGCAGAACGGGCATGCATTGCAAAATCATACTTAAGCAATATAGAAAGAAATATTAATAAAAATCCTTCCATACATGTGATTCGGAAAATAGCGCTTGTCTTAGAAGTGGATGTTGAAACGTTATTAAAGACAGAGAAAACAAAGGGGAGCAAAAAAATCGATGCGGAGTGGATAGAATTTTTCTCCGAGTTAAAAGAGGCAGGGATAGAAAAGCAGCAAATTCAAGAATTTAAAACTTTGCTTGAATTTATTAAATGGCGGCAGGAACTAAGTGATTCCGATCATGGAAAATCACAATAGATATTTTATGAAAAAAGTGGAATATTACATAGAAATAGCGGGGGGTGAATGAAGCAACATGGATAAAGTCAGTGTCATTGTCCCTATTTACAAGGTGGAAAAATATCTTCATCGTTGCTTGAACAGTATTCTGCAGCAAACCTATTGCAACCTTGAAATCATTCTAGTTGATGATGGTTCACCGGATGCGAGCGGGAAAATTGCGGATCAATATGCTGAACGCGATAAGCGGATTCGTGTGTTTCATAAGGACAACGGCGGCTTATCAGATGCGAGGAACGCAGGGATGGAGTTAGCAAACGGGAAATTTATTATGTTTGTGGACAGCGATGATTGGTTGGACATACGCATGATTGATGAAATGCTCTATTACGAAAACACTTATCAAGCAGATATCATTCAATCTGCTTTTTATTATGCATATGAAGACCATCTGCTTTTTGACCGGCGCTATTTGGAAAAAGATAAGCCGGTAACAATGTTGTGCAGCCCTCCTGTCGTAATGGAAGAACTGCTGCACAATCAAAGAGTGAAAAATTTTGCCTGGGGGAAGCTGTTTAAAACGGCAATGATCAAGGACCTTCCTTTTAAAAAAGGCGTATTATTCGAAGATGTTTTTTGGGCATATCAAGTGATGCACCGGGCCAATTCACTCCTGCTTATCAATCGCCCTTTGTACTACTATTACCAAAGAAGCGACAGTATTGTCAGCCATTACTCGGTAAAAAATCTTGATATCATCGATGGATTAAAGGAAAGGCACGCTTTTATCGAAAAAAATTATCCCGATCTCTGCAAAGAATCTTATCGCAGCATTTTAACGACAAGCTTCGATCACTATATGCAGCTGCTTTTGCGAAAAAAAATCACCGGCAGCGGGCAGAAACGCAAAGAAATCCGCCGATATGTCAAACTAAATTTAGTTCCGTTGAAAATGGCAGCAAGACAAGACTGGGTTTTATACAGGAGACTAATCTTATTTTCACTGCATCCCTCCCTTTCTTTTCTTTATTTGGCATGCCGGAAAATGCTCCGGAAGCTAAAAAGGAGCAGCCGGTCGCTTCCATTGCAAAAAATCGATTATAAACGGGAAGGAGACGGGGTTCATGAGCCGCTTTAAAAACTTCATTTGTCTAGTTCTGATTTTTTTGTTCCGCCTGCTGCCGATGAAAAAAAATAAAGTACTGTTATTCAGTTATTACGGTCAGCAATACGGCTGCAATCCAAAGTACATTTCGCAATATTTACAAAAAGCTTATGAAACAGGCACGTTTGACATCGTATGGGCTTTTGCTGATCCTTCTGTACAACAGCGAAAGCTAAAAGGGGTACGTACGGTAAAAACGATGACCCCCGCCTATTTTTATGAATTATGTACGGCCAAAGTAATCATTACCAATTTCCGTACAACCAATTTATTTGTAAAAAGAAAAAAGCAATACTATATCCAGACATGGCACAGTTCCTGCCGGCTAAAGCAAATCGAACAGGATGCAGAAGAGTCGCTTCCGCAATCGTACATCAAAATGGCAAAAAAAGATGCAAGCAAATGTGACTTGCTGGTGTCCGGATCGAGATATAGTACGGAAATAATGGAAAGAGCCTTCTGGTACAAAGGCGAAATATATCCATTTGGCACGCCGCGGAACGACTTATTTTTTCAGCAAAACATGGGAAGACGTACGTCAATTTTACGTAAGCTGTCTATTCCCGGTTCCTATAAAATCACTTTATATGCTCCAACCTTCAGAAGCAATCAGGATATGGAACTGTTTTCGTTTGATAAGGAGAAGGCGTTAGCAAGCTTATCATCCCGGTTTGGGGGAAGATGGCTGCTGCTTGTAAAATTGCACCCCCATATGATAATGCAAGCAAATGAAATTGCCGCGGGAGAAAATATCATCGATGTGACAACGTACGATGATATTCAAGAATTATTAATGATTTCAGATGTACTGATAACAGATTATTCGTCGCTTATGTTTGATTTTGCGATTACTCGGCGCCCGTGTTTTCTGTATGTGCCTGATTTAGAAACATACGTAAACGAAGAGCGCAGCTTCTATTTTCAAATTGACAAGCTGCCGTTTTTACATGCAGTCCATGAAAATCAGCTGCATGACAGGATAAGAAATTTTAATAGCAGTAATTATGCAGAAGTATTAGAGATTTTTTTGCAAAAAATAGGTTCCTATGAGAAAGGTAATGCAAGTAAGGCATTGGCAAAGCGTGTTTACAATGTATGTTTTCCTAAAAAGAGGAGGGATATTGATGAATCGGTACCAAATAGGCTACACAACAGGAGCATTTGATTTATTTCATGTAGGTCATTTGAATATTTTACAAAAAGCAAAGGAGCAATGTGAGCATTTAATTGTAGGTGTAAGCACAGATGAATTGATTGTGGCTTACAAATACCATCCGCCAGTCATTCCTTTGGAGGAGCGGATCGCGATTCTTGAAGGCATCAAATATGTCGATGAAGTAGTCATGCAAACAGATCGCAACAAATTTTCCGCCTGGGAGAAGTACCGCTTTGATGTCATGTTTGTCGGCGATGATTGGAAAGGAAGCCCCTTGTTTAATCAAGTAGAAAAACAATTCACGAAAGTCGGAGTCGATATCGTTTATTTTCCCTATACAAAAGGTGTTTCGTCAACAATTTTAAAACAAAAAATGAAATTAGCAGAAGGGATAAAGTGAAAATTCCGCCAGAGTGAATCCGGCGAACAAGACGCGGCGCCTTAAATTGGCCGGCGAACAGGATATATTAGTGCCAGCGAAGACATGAGACCGAGGAGTCTTCATTGACTTCGAACAGGAGGTGCTAATACCAGAAAACGGAGATTTCTATAATAAATAACTATAATTTCAATATCCATAATAAAGAATGGAAGAGTGTTTATGAAACCGGTTGTTAGTATTATCGTGCCCATCTATAACGTAGAAGCGTATTTGCCAGCCTGTTTAGACAGTATTCTTTCTCAAACTCTTACAAAAATTGAAGTAATTCTCGTTAATGACGGTTCTGCCGATCAAAGCGGCACTATTTGTGATGAGTATAGCAAAAAGGATAAAAGAGTAAAGGTGATTCACAGCAGCCATCGCGGCGTCAGCGCGGCCCGCAATATCGGAGTACAGTGCGCGTCCGGAGAGTATATCGGCTTTGTTGACGGTGATGATTATGTGAAACCGGAAATGTACGAGCACCTGTATCAATTATCAGTTGCTACCAAAAGTGACATTTCTGTCTGTCAATTAGGCAGAGAAATTAACGGCAGTTTAATCAATCAGCCGGTAAAAACGGGCTTTATTGAGGAATTAGCTCATTTAAAAGCAATCCGTGAGCTTTTTAAGGGCAAACTTTACCGCTTTTCGTTATGCAATAAGCTCTTTAAACGGAGCTGTTTTACAAACGTTTCTTTTCCGGAGGGGAGAATTCATGAAGATTTGGCGACAACGTATAAACTATTTGCCAATGCAAAGAAGACCGTTTACAGCAATTTTATCGGCTATATCTATGTCAAAAGGCAAAATAGTATTTTAACGTCTCATTATTCCTGGAAAAGATTTGATGCTTTTACCGCCTGGGATGAGATTATTCTTTACATGAAACGGCATTATCCTTCGTTAATGAAGGAGGTGATGTTTTGTTTTGCTTATTGGAGTGTAGATAATGCGTTTTTTATTTTAGAACAAGTGGAAAATAAAGCACACCGCTTACTGTATTTAAAAAGAATTCAGCAACCGATCAGGAAATATTTTAAAAGTATCATAAAAAACAGACGACTTTCTCTAAAATATAAATCAATTCTCACCTTGTTGAGCTGCAATATGAAATTACTGTTAGTTACCAAGCAACTCCACCGCTTTTGCAAAAAAAACGCTGCATAAGGAGGCGTTACGTATATGAAGAAAAAAATATTAGTCTCAGCCTACTTTGCACAAAACGTCGGCGATGACTTGTTTTTAAAAACATTATTTGACCGCTATGCAAATGTCGAATGGGAGCTGTTAACGGCAAACCGGAATTATAACCATATTTTTAAAGCTTATAAAAATGTAAAAATTATTTACTCCTACCGAGAAATAAAAATCGGCAAACAAGCGGTCAATCTATTTTATGCGGGGAATCTTTTGAAAAAATATCATGCCTTTTTGCTGATCGGAGGATCGCTTTTTATGCAAAGCCCCGCCTGGGAAAGGAAAATTTCAGAGCGGGAGCAGCTTGTGAAGGAATTTAAAAGAATGGAGAAAAAGGTTTTTCTCATAGGAGCTAATTTTGGTCCATTTCATAACGACGTGTATATCGAACGCTATCGCGGTTTATTTCAGCAATTTGATGATATTTGCTTTCGTGATCAATATTCGCGGAAGCTTTTTCATGATGTTGCCGGAGTACGTGTCGCACCGGATCTTGTTTTTACGATGAAGGATCGGAGCAGGCCGGTTTTACAAGAAGAAGCGAGTGTCGGTTTTTCGTTGATTCATTTACAAAACCGCCAAGGTTTGCGGGAGCACCATTACGACTATATAGAAAAAATGAGCGAATGGATCAGGAGTTATGTAGAGCAGGGCCGTCAGGTGAAGCTGTTTTCTTTTTGTGAAATAGAAGGAGATGCACAAATGAACCAGGAGCTGCTTGCAAAGCTGGGAGATGTGCGTCGGCGAGTAAAGCATATTCGTTACGAAGGTAACTTACCATCCTTTCTCGCGGAATTTAAAAGTTGCACGAAAATAATTGCTACACGTTTTCACGCAATCATTTTAGCACTTCTTTTTAAGCAAAAGGTGTATCCAATTATATATAGCGAGAAAACATTACATGTATTACAGGATTTGAAGCTGGAGAAGTATGCTTGCGACATCAAACAAATTCACTCTCTTGATGTGAAACAGGCAATGAACCATATTGAAGAAAATACATTGGAAAACGGGGAAGTGATCAACATGGCAGAGCGGCATTTTGAAAAGCTCGACACTTTTGTTCTTGAATAGCGAAATTACCGTCTCATGTTCACCTAAAAAAAGATAAAGTGAAACTTCCTTCAGTGGGGGTTTTCCCTCATCCCCCACTGAAGGTTAGTCACGCGGAGCCTGATTGATTTTTCTAAGGGCTGAAGCCCTAAGAAAAACCTTATTTCACCAATCGGGCCTTTAGGGGCAGTTTATCCCCTGCCTAGCATGATTGGATTTACCTACATTTTTGAGGAGGGGATATTACTGCCCCTTAATCTGCGATAAAGTGAAACTTCCATCAGTGGGGGTTTTTCGACGTACAGGACGTACTAGTGCCGACGAAGACATGAGGCCGTGGCGTACTTAGTCGGCACACGTCCCCCACTGATGGTTAGTTGAACCAATCGGGCCTTTAGGGGCAGTTTATCCCCTGCCTAGCATGATTGGATTTACCTACATTTTTGAGGAGGGGATATTACTGCCCCTTAATCTGCGATAAAGTGGTGTGAAACAGAATGAAAAAAAAGCTGTTATTTGTGATTGATTCCCTGCACTGTGCCGGTGCCGAAAAAAGTCTTGTGACCCTTCTTTCCCTGTTGGATTTTGATGTTTATGATGTTGATTTAATGCTGTTTGCCCATGGAGGGATGCTGGAGAAGCTTGTGCCGGAAAAAGTAAAGATACTGCCGCCATTAGCGTACAGCGCGTTTGCCCGGCTGCCTTTGAAAAAAGCTGTCCATTATGCGGTCAGGCACTCTGCATATCGTATGCTGGCAGCGCGGTTAAAATATACCTTTGCGATTCGTATGCGCCATTATAGCAATCCGGAAAAAGCACGGATTTTTTGGCAAACTGCCGGCAAGGTGATTGGGCAGCTCCCGGGAACCTATGATATTGCGATAAGCTATGCACAGGGAGTGCCAACCTTTTATGTAGCCGATAAAGTGAAGGCAAAAAAGAAATTTGCCTGGGTAAATGTCAGCTACCGTTTAAATGAAAAAGAGAGGAAGTTTCAAGACCTCTTTTATCAGCAATATAACAAAGTCGTTGCCGTTTCCCATACAACCAGGACGATTTTTTTACAGACATTTCCGAAAATTGTACAGAGGATGACGGTCATCTATGACATTCACAATCCGGTATTTATTAGAAAGATGGCTGCTGCAGGTGCCGGTTATGAGGATGGATTCAAAGGGATCCGCATCTTGACGATTGGCAGACTTGCCCATCAAAAAGGTTACGATATCGCCCTTTCCGCCTGCAAAATTCTAAAAGAAAAAGGGATTTTCTTTCGCTGGTACGTATTAGGAAAAGGGGAATTGGAAAAGCAGATCGTTGCAGAGATTAAAAAAAATCATTTAGAAGACTGTTTTATTTTACTGGGTGTAACGGCAAATCCATATCCGTTTATAAAAAATGCGGATCTGTATGTGCAAACATCGAAATATGAAGGCTTTGGTTTAGCTGTTGCTGAAGCAAGAATGCTCGATATTCCGGTTGTGACAACGCGGTTTGATGCTGTGTACAATCAAATGATCCATGGAAAAAACGGCTTAATCACGGATATGAACGGGAAAGCGGTCAGCGAGGCGATTGAGAAACTTCTAAAAAATCAGCAGCTGAAGCAATCGATTGTCGAATATTTGCAAAAGGAACAAAAAGGAAATATACACGAAATCAAGAAATTGTATCAACTGATAGACGGCGTTTAAAGTGGTGATAAGCATATGAGAAAAAAACTCTTGTTTATCGCAGATTAAGGGGCAGATGTTCTGGCTTCCGTATGGAATGTCTTCTAATTATTTTGTAAAGGGTCGTTTTTATGAGAACGGTATATTCGTTAAAAAATGTTTCGGTTGGGATTGCGGCGCAAATTATTATCGTTTTACTTGGCTTTGTTTCGCGAAAAGTATTTGTTGACCAATTAGGAATTGAGTACTTAGGAATTGATGGTCTTTTGACGAATGTTTTATCCGTCCTTGCATTAATCGAAAGCGGAATTGGCATCAGTATTGTGTACAATTTATACAAGCCGCTTGCCGAAAAAGATCAAGAGAAGACGATTGCCCTTATTCAGCTTTATCAAAAAGCATATGCAGTTTTGGCACTGCTTATTTTCATGATTACCTTATGTCTTTATCCTTTTTTAGGATATTTCATTAAAGACGACCAGGCAATTCCTGAGCTGACGTTCATATATTTTATTTTTGCTGCGAAAAATATAGTCTCTTTTTTGAATGCGCATAAATTCGCGCTGATAAATGCGGATCAACGGGGTTATGTCCTTATCCGCATAAACCTGCTTTTTCAGGTACTGACAACGATGTCAAAAATAACGATCCTTTATATGACAGAAAACTATGTCTTCTTTTTGCTATTCGATCTTTTCCTTTATATCATACAAATAGCGGTGAACACGAGAAGCGTTCATAAAAGGTATCCTTTTATTAAAACGAAGCAAAAATATCAAGTCGATGCAAAAACGAAAGCAAATCTGATCATGAATGTGAAAGCAATGTTTTTTCATAACCTGGGAAGTTTTTTGGTTACCGGAACAGACAATTTACTAATTTCCGGTTTTATCGGCCTTGCAGCAGTCGGGATTTATACAAATTATCTTATGATCATTCAACAATTAGCAGCACTGGTGAAACCGGTAATCAGCGGAGTTGGCGCAAGTATCGGCAATTTAATTGCTACAGAAACAAGAGAGAAAAATGAGTTTATTTTCAACATTACATTTTTTGTTAGCTTTTCCGTGTTTTCGATTTGTGTGATTTTCCTGTATAATCTTTTGGATTCGTTTATCACGTGGTGGCTTGGCGGCCAGTTTATCCTGGAAAAAGGAGTATTGCTAATTATATTAATGAATTTTTATTTGAATGGCATGCGCTCTGCCGTGGTCACCTTTAAAAGCAAAGCCGGATTGTTTGTCCAGGATAAATACGTCCCGGTTGTGGAAGGAGTCATTAATCTAATCGTCTCTTTGATACTCGTGAGACAGTTCGGATTGGCAGGAATTTTTATTGGCACGACCGTCAGTCATTTGCTGACATCTTTTTGGACACAGCCTATCATTGTGTTTAAGCATTTATTTAAAAGGACGGCACGTTCCTTTTATCAAAAATATCTTTATTATACATGTTTGGCTCTGCTCGTTGGAATTGGGACAACGATGCTATGTGAATTGTTTACAGACGAAAATCGGTTTATGATATTAATAGCGAAAGGATTGGTTTGCTTAGCAATACCAAGTATTTGTTATAGTATTCTTTTTTATAAGACACCGGAATTTCAGTATTTGCTTCAATCGCTGAGAGCTGTATTAGCATGGCGGAAAGAGAAGAAAAAGCAGCAAGTTAGCGGGTCAACAACTTCTCTCGACTAAAGTCATGAGCCTGCATATCATTCACGAATGGTGCAGACAGAAATCTCAATAAGCTTTCATCTAAAAGTGATAATGAATGAAAAATTTTCACAAATATGCGGCAGTGGAGAAGCAAACCCATTGCAAATGAGACCAATAAGAAAACTGGAAAAGAGGTAGTAAAATGAAACTTGCATTTATTTCTGATATTCACGGAAACGCGACAGCACTAAAAGCTGTTTTACAGGACATCAAAAATAAGGGCGCCGATAAAATTTTTGTGTTAGGGGATCTATGCTTTCGCGGTCCTGAACCGAAACGGGCGCTGGAGATGGTACGGGACATGCAAACAGATGTAATTAAAGGAAATGCCGATGAATGGGTTGTGCGCGGTGTACGAAAAGGCGAAGTTCCGGACGGAGCTTTTGCGATCATGAACAAAGAACGGGACTGGACGTATAGCAAGCTTGAAAAAGAAGATATTGACTATCTGGCAACATTGCCGGAAGAGTTAAGGCTTACCTATGGAGAGACGAAAATTCACGCTTTTCATGCCACACCTGCGAGCTTATTTGACGTTGTTTTGCCAACTGAAGAGGATGATGCGCTTTATGAAAAATTGCTCCGTGCACAAAATGCTTCGATATACCTTTATGCCCATATACATAAGGCCTATATTCGTTACGTCAATGGGAAATGTCTGATTAATTTAGGAAGCGTCGGCCTTCCTTTTGACGGAACCAATCATGCCTCTTATGCATTTTTAGACTGGACAAATACCGGTGTGCAAGCGTCAATTGTGAAAGTTCCGTATGATGTAAACGCAGTAGTGCGACAGTGGGAGGAGTCAACCTATCCCAATAAGGAGCAGCTGATTCGGATTATTACGCAAGGAAGATTCACTCTATGAACGAACGAAGCTTATCATGAATGAAGCGGAGACTTTAACCGCTTATTGAAAACTGCTGAAAGCGATTAATGAATAAATAGGATAATCGATTAAAAAAAATAAAATTTGTTCTTTAAAAGGAACAATAATTGAGATATAATATAAATGTACGATACGAAAAAAAAAGTAGTGCTTACTCCGAAGGGAGTTTTCTTTTTATTTCATTGTTCTATATAAAGAACAAATGAAGGGAGGTGTGTACAGATGCCTGAGAAAGTGAATCGTCCATTAGTATTAGATCATCAAGTTGTTAAGTTTGAAACATTAATCAGCGGAGAACATTCCGAGGATACGAAGCCGGGCAAGCCGGGCAAACCTGGAAGACCAGGACGGCCATAATCCACCCGTTTCAGAAAAAATGAAAACGAAAGGGGTTAAAGATGACACTGCTTAAGCGGTTGAAAAATTTTACTTTATATTCACCGGAGGCGGAGGATGTAAATCTTAAAACCTGAAAATGGGAAAAGCAATCATATTAAGGCTTTATTTTCCTGCAGCGGACGGGAAAAAGAATTCCCTGCTGCAGGGGATATTCAAACTTCCTGATGGAATGGAGGTTCAATAAATGAAAATACTGCATTCACTTATTGGTGAGCATTATTTCCGGCTAAATTGTCCGAATCAAAACTGGTTTACTGCACTGAAGGAAAAATTCGGCAAGTATCCTGGGGAACCGGTATTCCCTGACTTAACAATTGACATTTCCGATCTATACGGAAGTCCATTTCAAAATTATCATGTGACAGTAACAAAGGACGAAGGCAAAACGTATTACAGGAGAACAGACTATTATATCGAAACGGATTTCGCAGGCAGGACTGCAAAAATCGCAGCTTTTGATCTGTTTTCATTAAAGCATGCCCTGTTGAATCTATATAGTGCCTATATCGTCCATCAGCAATGGGGTATGTTAATGCATGCTTCTTGTGTAGTCGAAAATGAAAAGGCACATATTTTCACCGGGCATTCCGGGGCGGGTAAATCGACTGTTGCTGCATTATCCGCTCCTCGGGAAATCCTCGCGGATGAAGCATCAATTGTCAAAGTTTCCAATCAGGAAATCATTGTTTATGACTCCCCTTTTCGCAGTGAACTACAACAACAAAAGGAAAGGCAAAAAGCAGAACTTGCAAGTATTCAATTATTACAGCAGTCTGCATCGATTAATAGACAAGCCTTGCATAAGGCAGATGCACTTCTCAAATTGGTTGATAAAGTGTTTTTCTGGACAGCGGATCCGCAAGAGACAAAGCAAATTTGGAAACTATTAAGGCAGTTAATCATACAAATACCGGTTTACAAATTACGATTTCAAAAAAATAATCGATTTTGGGAGTTGATGCGTTCATGAATTATTATCGGCAAAAAAATAACGTCGAACTGACAAAGCTGGATGAGGAGTGGATAATTCTTGATCTCGATCAGCTGACAGTTACAAAATTAAATCAGCTTGGCGGAACATGCTGGAGATTATTAAAAACACCGCAATCTGCCGAAACACTTACAAAATCGGTTCAGGATTGCGATGAGGAGGATATTGCCGCCTTTTTAAACCAACTTTTTACATACGGATTGATTGAACATGCTGTTTCATGAAAAAACGATCCTGTTTTTGAAAGAAGCGATTGCAAAAGACGGAAAGATCAAACTGCCGGCAGATGGAGTAAGCATGTACCCGTATATTAAAGTTGGAGATATTTGCCATTTTGTTTATTGCCATGCGTATGAACTGACAAAGAGCGATGTTGTCCTTTTTTATACAAAACAAGGTCGCTTGATTGCTCATCGCTTTTATGGCAGAAAAACAATATCTGGGAAAAGATACTTGATTTTTAAAGGAGATACAAACCTGGCCTATGATCCGCTTGTTCGTGAAGATCAAGTGATCGGGAAGCTGGTGCTTGTAGACCGCCATGGCTTGCTGCGGCCGCATACGAATAAATGGGTACAGCACTGGGGAAAAGCAATGATAAAATATCCGTTTCTATCCGGATGGCTGCGGTATTATTTAATACAGAAAAGTCGTTTGTTACAAAAAAGGGGAAGATAAAGAAAAAAGTTCAAAAAGTCACTAAATGATAAGTGTTAACTTTTTGAACACGTAAAAGGGTGAATATCGTGTATATAAGATGGAAAGATTTACGACAGAAATATTTTCAAACGGCAGCGATACATAATGCATTCACACTCTTAAAACCTTTCCTTATGCAACAGTGGAAACCCCATGTGATGATGTTTATTCTTCTGCTGCTTGAAATAGGACTGACCTTTGCTTATGCCCTCTTTTTTGGGAAAATGACAGATGCAGCTATTACAAATGAGTTTCACGCTTTTACATTTCTGATTCCTTTTGGAATACTGTTATTTTTATTAAGTATGGCGTCTAATTATTTTTCGATCTACTTTGAGTCGATGGCAACAAACGGTGTGAAAACGGAATTGAAAAATATGCTGTTCCACCATATTTTACGCTTGCCGGCAAAGGAGACGGCGAATCTTCGCTCCGGGGAGCTAATCACTTATTTTTCAGCAGACATTCACCAAATTCACGGCATGATCGGGACCAGTTTACTGGAACTTGTCCGGTTACCGCTTATTTACGGCACTGTTTTCGTTTATTTATGGCATCTTAATTGGACATTGGCGCTAATTACGGTTCTGATTGCTCCTGTTGCAATTCTTGCCGGGCTTATTTTTGGAGTACTTTTACGGAATAACAGCCGGGAAATACATGAATTAACGGGGAAAGTAAATAGTTATATCGCGGATAGTTTTCATGGACTCGCGATCATCCGCTCCTTTACGCTGGAACATAGCCGGTTTCATTATTTTCAGCAAAATAATAAGCGTCTTAACAAATTGGAGCTAAAGAATGCAAAACTGCGCGGATTATTTTCCGCCGGAGGAGAAATGGCAAGTTCACTTACATTTTTAATTTGTCTATCCTTAGGAGCGGTATATGTTTCAAATGGAGTGATGACGATCGGAGCACTCATCACGTTTACTAATCTGGTAAACCATTTAGTTTACCCTCTTACAGGTCTGGCTGGCCGGTGGGCAGGATTTCAACGCTCCGTAACAGCAGTGGCACGCCTGATAAAGTTGCTGGAAAAACAGCCTGATTATCAGGAATTACCCGCATATAAGCTCACAAAAAGGGACTTTCATTCGATTTATTTTGATCATCTTGATTTTTGCTATGAAGAAAATTTATATGTTTTTAAAAAATTTCATTTACAGATCCCTGCCGGAACTATGACAGCTTTTGTCGGACCGAGCGGAGCGGGAAAAACGACGTTAATTCAGCTGTTGCAAGGCTTTTATAAGCCACAAGAAGGAAGAATCTATATTGGAAAGCATCTTTTGACAGATTTTTCTCCATCTGAACTGAGGAGCATGATTGCCAATGTGCCGCAAGAAACGTATTTATTTTCCGGTTCGATACGCGAAAACTTACTGCTTGCCAATCCGGACGCGACAGATAAAGACATGATTCAGGCGGCAAAACAAGCCCGGATTCATGATTTTATTCTCACATTGCCGGAAGCCTATGAAACAGCAGTTGGCGAACGGGGGATTAATTTTTCAGGAGGGCAGAGACAACGTCTTGCCATCGCGCGGGCATTGTTGAAAAATGCACCGATTTTGCTTTTTGACGAAGCGACATCCGCTCTTGATCCGGATACTGAAAACAGCATCAAGCAGACGCTGGAACAAATAAGGAAGGATCGCACGATACTCGTCATTGCCCACCGGCTGTCGACGGTACAGCATGCGGATTGCATTATTGTCATGGATAACGGAAAAGTCGTGCAAAACGGCACCCATGAAGAATTAATTGCGCAAGAGGGACTTTATCAGAACTGGCATCAACAAGCTTTTCTAAAACAAATGGGGCAACGGCGGTTTTCCGAAAGGGGTAGGAAAATATAAAGAAAGGAATCGATCGTAAGATGGAGAGTGTATGTTTTCCGCTATTAAATGCGATATATGAGAAAAAAGCACTGCCGAAAACGGACGGAGCGGCTTTATTAGAAGAGGCCGGTCATTTCAATATCTCAGCACAATTGTATGTTTTATTGAAACAGCATCCTTTGACGGACAAGCTTGAAAAATCGCTGCTTGCAGCATTAAAGCAAAATTATGAAAAAACTTTTTTTGTCAATATGATGATAAAACGGCAGTTTGAAGAGATGATAGATGCTTTTGAAGCGGAGAAGCTTGATATGATTGCTTTGAAAGGAATTCCGTTTGCGGAAAAATATTTCGGCCATTTTAGTGCGAGGCCAACATCGGATATCGATATATTAGTGAAAGAAGCTGATATCGAGAAATCAATTCTGATCCTGCAACGGCTCGGGTATACGGAAGCGGAGCGCATCATTCCCGGTCACTTTCACACAAGCTTTCGCAGACAGCTTCCCGGATCATCTACGCCTTTGCGGGTAGAGGTGCATTGGGATTTACTGAAAAAGAATACTGCATCACTGCAAATGCAGCCGTTTTGGCAGAATGCGGGACGTAAAAATGGTTATAAACATATATGGGAATTATCCGCTTATCATACCTTTTATCTGATCTGTCTTCACGGCTGGCGTCATAATATGGATTCGCTTAAATATTTTCTTGATATTGTGCAGCTGATTTATGTAATAGGAGAAAAAATCAATTACACGGAATTGTTTGAGGATGCAAGCCGTGATCAGACACGGAAACGGCTGATCCGCACGTTATCGATTGTATACAAGCAGTTCCCGCACCTGCAAACCGTAAAGCCGTTTCCTTATAAAAAAACAGCTTCCTGCTGGAGCTTTTCCCCGTTTCTTGATAAAAGCCGCCGTTCTTTGAAGGTGTATGCCGATTTTATCGATTACCAGCTGTTCAGCTTTGACCACATGAAGCATATATGGAATAATGCCAGGGGGTCATAAATAATTTATCGCAGATTAAGGGGCAGCTGTCCATGATCAAAAATATTTTCATGGCAGTACTCCCCCCGCCCCCACAGTACTTTTAGTATTTGCTATACCTGGGTTACCTCTCTTGATTAGCATCTTGCGTGAACCGGATCCATTCACGGGCGGCGAAGGAGAGATAGCGGTCCTTTCGCCAAATAATCGCGAGATGCCAAGGAATAACCGGGTCGGCAAGAGGAACAATTTTTACCCTGTTTGGTTTTATTTCACGTGCAATTGGCGCAGGGAGCAGAGCAATCCCTAAATTAGCTGCGACCATTTCCCCGATAAAATCCCACTGCGAGCTTTCCGCAATAATCTTTGGTTTATAACCGGACCTTTCACATTCGTTCATGATCCGGTCATGTAGTGTAAAATCTTTGCGATATAAAATAAACGGAACATGTTCAAAATCTGTTATGGTAAAAGAATTACGTGCACTTAAGGGATGATTTGGATGAATAATCACGACTAAATTTTCTTTTACAAAAGAATAGGTATGAAAAAGACTATCATTTGTCGGCAGGACAACGACACCCAGATCAAGTGTGCCGTCCGCTACATCCTGTTCAATTTTTTTTGCTCCGTCTTCGACAAGCTGAATCGAAATATTTGGGTAGTGATAATGAAATTCCTGGATAATTTTCGGAAAGAACCTAGAGCCGACCATCGGCGGTAGACCGATATGAATATTCCCTGTTTTTAAGTGAATCAGATCATCTATTTCCGAAGATAAATTGTGAAACGATTTTATAATAATAAATGCCTGTGAATAGATAATTTTTCCCGCATCTGTTAGTTTCACATTTCTTCCCGAGCGGTCAAAAAGGGTCACGCCAAGCTCTTCTTCAATACTCTTTATCATTTTACTAATCGTTGGCTGCGTAACAAATAAGGCTTGTGCAGCCTTTGTGAAACTGCCGTATTTAACAACAGCAACGAAATACTGTAAATGCTGTATATCCATCTTCTTTTTCTCCGTCCATTGCTCTTGTTGGCTATTTTTTATGAATTAAGGGTTAAGAATAAATATTTTTTTGAGGGGAGAGACAGACCCCTGAAGAATGAAAAGAGCAACGATTCCAGCAGGCAACATTTTGATAACGAAAACATTGCTTACAGGAATGTTAATCATTCTAATTATTCATTTTACCTATAAGTAAGTTTGAAGTAAAATCTTTTTTGTAAGTTTCACCGTAATTTGAACATTTTTTAATGTTATTATGTGGGGTATATTATTTTAATACGTTAAAGTAGAAAACTTTATTGGTGAAACACAGGCATTTCCATTTGTAATCAATGAATTGCTATCAAGAAAAGAAGGTGAAAAGGGTTGGTTGTGAAAATTGCAATTGGAATGCTGCAGGTTTTCGCATTATTAGTTTTTTCTTTGATAATGGGGAAAATCTCCGAGCTGCTTCATCTGAAGATCCCGGGCAGTATTTTAGGCATGATTCTGTTATTTATTTTATTAAAGAAAAATATTATCAAACTAAAATGGATTGAAGCAGGATCAAATTGGCTGTTGGCCGAATTATTGCTTTTTTTTATTCCGTCTGCAGTGGGGATCATTCAATACCAGGATTTAATGGCTGATAACGGAATTCAAATTATTTTGATTATTTTTTTAAGTTCGTTGGTTGTCATGATTACTTCGGGTATTTTAGCTGAAGTGATTGCACGAAAAGGGGAGAAAAAAAACGCATGATATTTGCTATTATTGGCTTGATTATTACCATTTTCATATATGCAGCAGCAAAAATATTTTACCGCTATACGAAAATTGCGGTTTTCACACCACTGCTTGTCGCTCCGGTGTTGTTGGTTTTACTCTTATTCATTTTTCAAATTCCGTATGATTCCTACGATAACGGTACGAAAATTTTGACAATCTTATTGCAGCCGGCAACGGTTGCTTTCGCAATACCATTATATAAATATTATCCGGTATTAAAAAAACATTTGAAAGAAATTCTATTTAGTGTCATATTTGGTTCAATTGTTTCGATTGTTTCTGCAGCGACGATTGCTTTATTATTAGATTTTAATGCATCACTGATTCACAGTATTATGCCTTATTCGATTACGACGCCGATTGCAATGGATGTATCGAAATCGATTGGCGGTATTCCGACTATTACGGCAGTGTTTGTTATCGTAACTGGTATTATGGGTTCGATTATTGGTCCGTTTATGATAAAAATGTTCCGCTTTAAAAGTGAAATTGCCCACGGCGTTCTCCTGGGAACAAGCTCTCATGGATGCGGGACATCGAAAGCCCTGGAAATGAGCGCAAAAACGGGTGCCGTTTCGAGCGTCTGTATGATACTCGCCGCAATTATCTCTATTTGCGCGTCCCCGCTGCTCGCGTTTGTGTTTTAATAAAGATAGTTTTGTTTGTTAGAAAAAACCCTTTTGTCATTAAGTGTATGGACTTAATGACAAAAGGGTTTTTAATATTGGGAGGATTTAATATTAACCATTTTTGTTACTCATCTTGTAATGTTAAAAGTGATCGAAATAAAACGTGTTGATAAAAATAACCAGGAAAATTAATTTGCAAAATCCAATCTCCAATTGGCAGAAGGAACATTTATGATAAAACTGTCCATCTTTGCTCCAGTTCGATTAAATTGCCGCTGATTCTTGCTACATCGCTTTTCACACCTGAACGGGTTATTAATGTAGGAAGTACATTGTCTGTATACTGTTGATGGGAGCGGAGGCTGTCCCAAATAGATGCCACTAAATACAAATTCTCATTTTTGCTAAATACCCCTGCCAGCATTCCCGGTGAAGCAACCATTCCATTATTCCAAACATCTTTTTGCATTTGTTCAAAGTGATGTTGCTTTTCTTCATCAACACAGCAGTCGGCGATTCGAAGGACATTCCCGCTTTGTAAATATTTCACAATATCTTCCGGACCAATTGAAAACATTTTTTCGTAAAGCTGAACATTAATGTTTAGGTACGAGCTTCTTTGGTTACTGCGATGGAAAATGTAATCATGGTGATGCTCCATAAAATGCTGATAGGAATCACGGTTCTCCCAAAAAGCGAGAATACCTGCTTCAAACGGCTTGCGCAGATCCCAGCCGCCAATTTGCCCTAAAAAGCCATTAATTTTATGTAATTCCCGCCATTTTTCCTGAGCTTCTGAAAAGGATTGTTTATTATTATCCTCAACTTTACATTTAATCCATTTGAGTAGCAATTTTTTACGTCCTTTCTGTTTTTTAGTTATTTTTGAAAAAATGACTGTGCAAAAAAATGCACAGTCCCTTTTCCCGTATTACCATATTTTTTAAAATATCCCATCCCGAATAAATAGGATATTCACGTCATTTGAATAGAGTCTCCTCTCGGCCCCCGATCTTTGTTCCTGGCAAGAATCTAATATCTGTCCTCTCTCTCCTGTTTACAAACGTATTATACTAAATCACAGGCTTCAGCAGGCATCCAATGGGCATCTTTGCCTTCCCATTTTACGTTGCAGCCGATCGGGTTTGTCAATGGGGTTGCAATGGCTTTACCTGCTAAATGTTCTTCAAGAGCAATTTGCAAATCATTCACAGTCATTTTGTCCGTTTGCCGAGGATTATCGACACCGCGCCCGGTATAAATCAATTTTCTGTCTTCATCAAAAACGTAAAAATGCGGTGTTCTTAATGCACCGTAAGCACTTGCGACATCTTGTGATTGATCACGTAAATATGTCCAAGGAAAATGTTGTTCTTCCATTATTTCCACCATATGCTCCATCGAATCATCTGCATGTGTTTTTTCGCTGTTCGAGTTGATGCCGGCAAAAACAACACCGCGATCTTGAAAGGCTTCCGCTGTTTTCCGGATTACTTCATTCGAGCCAATAACAAAAGGGCAATGGTTGCAAGTAAAAAAGAGGACCAGTACACGGGCATCAGCAAAGCTAGCTAAGGAGTACGTTTTACCGTCGGTAGCCGGCAAGGAAAAGTCAGGCGCCTTTGCACCAATTTCAAGAGTAAATGCCATCAAAATCAAACCTCCTATATGGAATAGTAGATTATGAAAAATTCATCCCTCATTAGTTTATAAAACATAGTTTTTCTAAGCAAAACATTTGCCTGAAAGCTATTTATCGCAGATTAAGGGGCAGTAATACCCCCACCTCCAAAATGGAGGTGATACCAGTCATTTTAGGTGGGGGATAAACTGCCCCTAAAAGCCCGATTGGTGAAATGAGGTTTTTCTTAGGGCTTTTAGCCCTTAGAAAAATCAATCAGGCTTCGCGTGATAAGAATTTTCTTTGGGCTTTAGCCCTTAGAAAATTCAATCGGGCTTTGCGCGACTAACCATCAGTGGGGGATGAAGGCCGACTAAGACCGCAACGTCCTGTTGCAACGTCGGCACTAGTACGTCCTGTACGTCGAAAAACCCCCACTGATGGAAGTTTCACTTTATCTAATTAATCCTTCGGGCTTTAAATTCCATTAACCGGATTTTTTCTTTTCTTTGCATATCCGATGATGAAAAACAGTAATGATATAAAAGCATTAGACAGTGCTGTAATAACAATTGAGGTAGTGTCTTCTTTTCCTTTTACATAGTTGAATATAATTTTATTGATGCTAAAGTTAACGATAATTCCAAATAAT
>JAGKQJ010000130.1 GCA_017898095.1 Bacillaceae bacterium Marseille-Q3522
CGTAAAACGAGTTCACTCACTTCAATAGACGAGAAGAATGGACATCGGGTTACCATTATTCGAAAATTTTATTTTGAATAATGATAAAACTTGATTAGATGCCTACCGGGTAGTTTTGTATAATTTTTCTGCCTTGATGGCGAAAAGGCAGCACAAAAAAATTGATATAGGAAAAATAAAGAATCCAAATCCCCTGAAAAATGCAAATGGTGTTTCAAATAAAAAAGCTCCCAAAAATGCCAAACCGGATTTCTCCCATAAACCGGGAGTCTGATATAATGATTTTGGATCGAAAATGACATCAAAAACGTTTACATCCATCATCATAAACACAATGGAAATCGGAATATAGGTGCATGCCAATGATAGCCACATCTCCGACATACGTTTATACCTGCCTGCTTTTGAACTGGAATCAGAAAAAATTTCTTCGCTGCTGCTTTCACTATTTTTGCGAAAATACTGCGCTCCTGAGTTTTTACTTCCTGCGATATGCGTCCAGCCGCTATCTGCAAATAAGGCTACGTAATCTTGGAAATCTTCCTTCTTTTTGAAAATGCGATAATCGACCCGGATATTGGTTTCTTCCGGTTCCGTCCGTTGAAAATGATATCCGCTCCACTTTCTCACCAACTGATAACCTTGCTTTTCCATTTCATTCAGCCATTTTTCCTCTTTATTTAAATCAAGAAAAAATTTATATTTAATCATGACAATTCCCCCTCTTATTCACTGATGTTCATTCGTTCAGCAATTTCTATCATATGCTTCATTCTTTTTACGTCTTGTCGCAACATTCCCTTGCCATTTTCTGTGATTTCATACACTTTACGCCTGCTTTCATCTGTATGGACACGCCGGATAAAGCCAAGTTTCAGTAAATTTTCGATCGCTCCATAAAGCGTGCCGGCTGCCATCCTCACCTGTCCATTGCTTAATTCTTCTGCTTTTTGCATGATTAAATATCCATGCGCCGGCTTCAACAAAGCCATAAGAATGTAATAAACAGTTTCTGTCAGTGGTAAATTTTTATCTCTGTTCAATACTTTTACCTTCCTATTATTCAGTTTAACTTTATACAGTTTAACTATATATTTTTATTATATATAGTCAAACTGTATAAGTCAATTTGTCTTTTTTTGAAAATGAATAATATGGTTAGTCCCCAAAAACGGGGATATTATTAAATGAGTCGTACAAAACCACAATATATTGTGTTCATCACTTTCTATAATCTCTATATATTGTGTTCGAAATGTAATTATGACCTTTTTGGGGTTGAACCATAATATTGCTTTACAAAAAGCTTGTTTATCCTCTATAATACAAAACGAAATAATTACGATTTAACACGACGATTTTTTCAGTATGACATGTCATTGTCATACAATTTAAAAAATAAGGAGAAAAGGGAATGAAATTAAAAACGACGATCTTTTCGGCTATGCTCATAATTGCTGTTTTTTTAAGCGGCTGCGGAACGAACGGGCAACAATCTGCAAAGGGGAATAATGATAAATTGATCGTCTATACGACGATCTTTCCGCTGGAGGATTTCACAAAAAAAATTGGCGGCGAATTTGTCGAGGTACATAGTGTATATCCGCCAAATGTAGAACCTCACTCTTATGAACCGACAATCAGAACTATGACTGAAATTGCCGATTCCGATCTATTTATTTATTCAGGTGCCGGGGTGGAAGGCTTTGCAGAAAAGGCAGAACAATCGTTAGAAAATGAAAATGTAACAATTATCAAAGCAGCAGAAGGAATCGAATTATTGCAAGGCCATGTTCATGTACACGAAGGTGAAGAAACACATGACGAGCATGGTCTTGAAAGTGAAGATTCGCATGAGGAACACGCTCAAAGTGAACAAGGACAAGAAAACGAAGACGCTCATGACGAGCATGATCATGGCGATTTTGATCCCCATGTCTGGCTGGATCCGGTTCGCGCAATTACAATTGCGGAAAATATTAAAAATGCGCTGGTTAATGCCAATCCGGAAGCTGCGGATCAATTCGCAGTTAACTTTGAGCAATTAAAAAACGAGTTGCTTACGCTAGATAAAGAATTCGCCGATACGATTTCAAAGGCAAAAACAAAATATATGCTTGTTTCCCATGCGGCATATGGTTATTGGCAAGATCGATACGGCGTGGAACAAATCGCAATTTCCGGACTCTCCCCTTCACAGGAACCGAGTCAAAAACAGCTAACTGAAATTATTGCTGAAGCCGAAACACATGATTTACACTATGTAATTTTTGATCAAAATGTGGAGTCAAAAGTTGCAGAAGTGATCCGTAATAATATAAATGCTGAAGCTGTCACATTAAATAATTTAGAATCAATATCAGAAGAAGATGTGAATAATCAAGAAGACTATTTTTCCCTCATGAGAAAAAATCTCGAAGTGCTAAATAATGTGTTAAACGATTAATGGGCATTGTTAACAAACGAATGAATTTACAAAAAATCGCCACTTGCATAGCGGCGATTTTTTGTATGCTACCTTGGTCAAATAGAGCGGTAAAAGTTCAATGAAACTTCAATAGGTGTTGCTTAATTACCCATTTGTTAAGTGAAAACATACCAATAGTTTATAATTTACCTTAAGGGATTGAAACTTGGAAATTACGCAAGTTTTGTCTTCCGGATCCTCCAAAGAAAAAAAAGATATAAAAGAACGGAAATCATAACAGAAATGGAGGCAGATATGTAAATAAAATAGTAGCCTGACCAATGGGCAATTTGTCCAAATAAGATTGCTCCGATTCCTACTCCCAGATCAAAAAAGGAGAAAAAGGTAGCGTTCGCCATTCCTCTGCGGCTTGGCGGTGCCTTTTCAACCGACCATGCCTGCAAAGCCGGGTGAACACAACCAAACCCTATCCCGTAACAAAAGGCGGCAAAAAAAAGTACCGTTGCATTTGGAAGCCACGAAAGCAACAGCATCGCAGTAACAATCATAATCGTTCCGGGAATAAATACGGCCCCATGCCCTTTTTTGTCATACAATCTCCCTGCAAATGTGCGCGTAAACATTAATGCAGCAGCGTAAATAAGAAAATATATTTGGATCCCTTCCACTCCCTTTTCAACCGCGTATAACGGCAGAAACGAAGCGATCCCGCCAAAAGGAATCGTGATAAAAAACAATAAAATCGATGGTCGCAAAGCTGATTTCTCATAAATATCCCATTTTAAAGCAACAGCTTTATGTTCATTTTCCTCTACCTTTTTGTAATGAATCCGCGATGACAGCAATAAGGCTGTTAAACCAAGCAGGGCACAGACAAGAAAAAGCTGGATAAATGTCAGCGTTCCAGCAAGCGCCAGCCCAAGTGACGGTCCAAATGCCAAAGCTATACTGGCTGTTAAGCCAAAGTATCCCATTCCCTGCCCGCGCTTTTTTGCCGGAATAAGATCCGTCGCAATGGTTCCTGACGCTGTTGTCGAGTATCCCCAGCCAACTCCTTGAACCATCCTCATCACGAATAATAACAGGATGCTTGGCAAAAATCCGTATGATCCGACAGCAATAACGAAAATGGCCAAGCCAGTTAAATAAACAAATCTTCTCCCCTTTGTTTCCAAAGCATGTCCCGCATTTGGGCGGATCAATAATGCAGAAAACGTAAACACGCCAACAACGAGGCCGATTAACTGATCACTCCCGCCAAGATGTTTTACAAAAAGCGGAATCGTCGGCAAAGTCATTTGAAAGCCAAGGAAGATAAAAAAGTTTGCGGCACAGATTAAGATAAAATCCTGTGTCCAGATTTTGTCTTTCTTATGCTGAATTTGGAGACTTTCTTCACTCATTATCTTTCTCCTCTCTTTTTGTCCCCATCTATTCTACTAAAAATATCTTCGAGTGGCTAATTATTTTCATTCCTTGGTTAGTCCCCAAAAAACGGTGTTTTCTTTTTCTATTTTTATAATAATATAGGATGATTAGACCCTAAAAAGGTGAATTTATTTACAAAACATTGTGTTACTTACAGTTCTTTACTAACTTTATGTTGTGGTCAAAATGTAACAAAAACCTTTTTGTGGTTAAACCATTGGATCACGCTTCTTTCTTTGTTGTTCTTTTCCTCCTTGCGGTTGGTTTTTTTGGTTTCGTTTTATCGAGCGACGCTTGCAACGCTGCCATTAAATCGGTTACTTTCGCTTTCGGTTCTTTTTCGGTTACGGTGACTGTCTCTTTTCCGCTTCGTTTTGCTTCAATTAATTCCAGTAATGCATTGCGGTATTCATCGGTATATTTTTCCGGCTCGAATGCTGTTGTAAGCTGATCGATGAGTAAAATGGCAGTGTCCAATTCCTTTTTTGTCATCTTATCTGTCTCAGGGATATTAGGCACTTCTTCAACGGAACGAACTTCATCCGGGTAATGAATTGTTTCCATTACTAAAATATTTTGATATACACGTAAAACAGCCATTTGTTCTTTTGAGCGGATGATTATTTTTGCAATCCCTACCTTATCTGTTTCGGACAACGCCTTGCGCAATAATGTATAAGCCTTTCCCCCGCCGTCTCCTGGAGAGATATAATAGCTCCTGTGAAAATAAATCGGATCAATTTCTTCCATTTTGACAAAATCAATGATCTCGACAGCTTTCTCTTCCTTTTCTTTTTTTAATTTTTCAAGTTCCTCCTCATCTAGGACAACATATTTTCCTTTTACATATTCATACGCCTTTACGATTTCCTCCTGATTAACTTTTTCCCCGCAAACCGGACATACTTTTTCGTATTTTATCGGCGAATGGCATTTTTTATGCAAAGTTCGCAACTTTATATCTTTATCCTCTGTTGCTGCATGCAGTTTTACTGGAATACTGACAAGTCCGAAGCTTATACTCCCTTTCCACAATGTATGCATTTTTTTCCTCCTTTACCTTGATATCACGATCGGGCTATGTTTTTTAAAAAACGATGTCGCAAGATTACAGATGCTGAAGATGAAAACCCTTATTTTTCGGAAAATAAAAAAATAAGGGTTTTCACTTAGTCATTATCTTCTTGTTGTTCTGACGGTTCTTCAGTCGGATCCGGTTCGTCTTCGTCGACTCCGTTACAACCAAAAAGAAGTCCTAATGATACAATTGACGATAAAAACATGAGGATATATTTTTTCTTTTTCATCATCTGCCTCCTTCTTCAATCTTTGACAATAGTATTTGCCTGGGAAAATTAATTATTCAAATCCTGTTGAACATCTATCTTTAAGTTTTTGCTCAAAAAGGAAACGTATGAGAAGCAGGAGCTGCCGCTTTTCATTTGGTAGCTTTCCAAATATTTCATCAATACAATAAGGGCTAAAATTCTAATTTACCAGTGAATTGCAAGTGAAAGTTTCCAAAAAAGAAAAACAGAGTCTCTAAAGTTTAGCTAGTACTATCCATGAAAAAAGGCTAATCCACTGGGAAGTTCGTCCATTCTTTTCAGCATATAGTGAATACATTGATTGTAGATTAGGAAAGGAGGTAAAAAAATATGAGTAGAAGAAAGTTCGATTCGAACGGAAATCAAAGCTTTTTTCGTGGAGTTTCACGCAATAATAGGAATTCCGATGTAAATGTTGATAACGAATTTGATGCGGATATTAAAAACCGGGCCGATGCAGATGCAGACGCTGATTCTGACGCAGAAGCAGAAGTAAAAAATACCGATAAAAACGTAAACGTGGCCAAAGTTTTTAAATCCGGCAATTCTGATGTGAGAATCCGCTTAATTAGCAAAAGTAATGCGGATGTGGAATCTGATCAAGATCAAGATCAAGACAATGACCAAGATCAAGAGGTAGATTTCTAAGAGGTGGTGGGATGTAATATCCCACCTGTCAAAAAGGTGAAAATATGGAGAGAAAAAAAAGAATTACATCATTTGAAGAAGCGAGATTACGGGCACAAGCAAGAGCTAAAGATGAAAGTATTATTGAAAATGAAAACAAAAACGTCAATTCGATTGGACACAGTGGAAACGCGGATGTAGATTTAAAGGTAGATGTCAATATAGACACAACGGCTATCGGTTTTGCGATTTTAAGTTCCCTCTTGGCAACGGGGCAAATGAGTGAGGAAGCATTTCAAATAGCTGTGCAAAGATTAGAAGCATTAACAAATAAGAGAATGGACAGCTATTTTGGACATGATGAAAATAATGTTGCCAATGTTCGTATTTTTAATAAAAAAAGAAAGTAGAGTAGAACCGGGAAGGATGAACTACTCTGCTTTTTCTTTTGTTTTGGAATATTTTAATATTCAACACCATATTGTCAATTAAATTGGACAAATTAAGAAGAAAACGAGAAGGAGATATGAGTAAATGCGTTTCACCCCGATCATTCCGTTTGAACCGGTTTCGTCAGACAAAATTCCAGAAGGAAAAGACTGGGTATCGCAAATCAAATGGGATGGAGTGAGAATCTTAACTTATTTTGATGGCCATTCTGTCAAATTATTTAACAGAAAACGAAATGAACGGACAATTACGTATCCGGAACTGACGGACATAAAAGCTTTTTCTGCCGCATCATCATTTATTATCGATGGTGAGGTAATTGCACTGGATAAAGACGGCAAACCATCTTTTCACACCGTTATGCAGCGTGACCGTTTAATGCATCCTGATAAGATCAAAGAGGCCATTCATACGAACCCGATTTTTTATATGATTTTTGATGTAATTTTTTGCAACAGCAAATGGATCCATGAGCGAAGTCTTCTCGACAGAATGGACCTGTTGTCAAAAATGATCAAACCAACGGAAAAGGTTCAGCTTGTTTCCGCACAGAAGGACGGACTCCCGTTGTTTGATGTTGTCAAACAGCATGGCCTAGAAGGTATTGTTACGAAAAATATAAATAGTGGATACTTCATAGGTGGAAAAAATGCGAATTGGCAAAAAATCAAAAATTATTATGACGTTATCGCGGTTGTTGGCGGTGTAACCTACCGTTCCGGCATCGTAAACTCCCTGTTGCTAGGGCTTTTTAATGAAAGGAACCAGTTATGCTACATCGGCAGTGCCGGAACGGGCAAGCTGACAGATGATGAATGGAAGGCATTCACCAGGGGAATCGAGCCGCTTAAAACAATGAAAACCCCATTTTCCAATCAACCGGAGCGAAAGAATAAAGTTCAGTGGCTTAAACCGGTCATCACCGTGAAAATACAATATATTGAATGGAGGAATGGCCATTCTTTACGACAGCCAAGTATCCAGGCATTTGTTGACCAGCCGGCTGCACTATGTAAACTTAGCGATCTCATTGTCAAACACAAAAATACTTAAAGTAAAGGAATATAAGAATGAATCCATTATTATCGGTTAATATTACACATCCCGAAAAAATGATTTGGAAAAATCACGATATTCGTAAGGAAGACTTTCTCACCTTTTTGGTAAATATTTCTTCATATCTCTTACCTTTTTTAAAAAATAGAATCCTGACTGTAATCCGTTACCCCCACGGTATTCCCGGAGAATCTTTTTATCAAAAAAATTGTCCCGATTATGCTCCTGATTTTATTCAAACCGTTGAAGACAATGGAATACATTATATAGTATGTAATGATTTACAGACTTTGCTTTGGCTTGGTAATCAATTAGCGATCGAATATCATGTGCCCTTTCAAACATTTTCAGCATCCGGACCGTCAGAGATTGTTTTCGACTTAGACCCGCCTGACAGGAACGGTTTTCCATTGGCAATAAAAGCAGCTCAGGAAATGAAACAACTTTTCGACTCCTTCGAAATCATCAGCTATCCAAAATTATCAGGCAATAAAGGGCTGCAAATTCACATACCAATATCGAATCCATCACTCACATATGAAGATACGCGCATTTTCACACAGTTTATTGCCACCTATCTCGTGGAAAAATTTCCTGATGCTTTTACAATCGAAAGGTTGAAAAAAAACCGTGGGAAGAAACTTTATGTCGACTACGTCCAACATGCAGAAGGAAAAACGATTATCTGCCCCTATTCTTCGCGGGGAAACGAAATTGCAACGGTGGCGGCACCGCTTTTTTGGGAAGAAGTAAAGGAAAATCTGAAAGTCGAGAATTTCCATATTCCATATGTACTCGACCGTCTTTCAAAGAAGCCGTGCCCAATGCAAGATTTTTTTCTACAAAAAAACAACAATCTGGAACCTATCATTGCTTTCCTTAAAAAGAAGAATGCTCACAAAAAATAGGAAGATTTGCTCGGCTTTTCCGAAGGAACTTTTCCAGATATTAAATGGAATTCCCTTTTAGCGGATTTTTTCTGTGCTTAATTTGCGAAAAAAAAGATGCCTTTATAAAATAACCGAGAACACTCGAGACTTTAGTCATGAGATAAATCGGCTTCGGATAGGGCGTGGCTTATGCCACGTTATCTATCCGATATATGCTTCTTGCCCATGAAAGTCTAAGGGAAATAGCTGAGTGGCTGATGTCAGCCGAAAACTCGTTTTCGGTCATTCAGACGAAGGCGGAATGAAAGTACCTTAGACCCTCGTGACTTTTGTCATGAGAGGTTCAGAATGGAGAGCTCTTTTAAATACGTCTGTACATCTGTACTGAGCTTTTTATATTGTTCATTTTCTTCTCTAAAATAAAATTTTTCCATACAGTCAAAGGCGGAAAAATTTTCATTTACCTCTGCTTCTGTATGGTACACATAGGTTGCGTTTCCGATGAGATCGATATCGTACCATCCTGCTTCTTCGTGGACGACACAGCGTACTTTTCCGCCATTATTATAAACGTCTATTTCTTCTCCAACGTGATTATATCCCTGCATACAAGTAACGAGAGACGAAGCGGACATCGCTGTGCCGCAGGCATTTGTAAAGCCGACTCCCCTTTCAAATGTGCGGACATAAATAGACCCGTGCTCAATCGACTTGACAAAACTTACATTTACCCCGTCAGGAAAGTAGTCATTTTCTCCATTCACATATTCGCTTAACTCTTGTTGCAAATTTGTTTGCAGAACATCTGTATCTACAAGCGAAATAAGATGGGGATTGGGAACAGCTAATGCTGTAAAAGTCAGTTCCTCCGATAAAGCAGGTATTTTCTCTGCAAGCAACGTTGTTTGCGGAAGTCTTAACGGCAAGTCTGTTAATTGAAATGAAACGGGAGAAATTTCGACTGAATAGGTCGGGACTTTAGGATAAATACTGTTTGCTTTTTTCACATGTAAATTTGCTTTCATTGTTTCAATGATTGCTGTTTCTTTCCCGAGCTGTTCACTGACGTAGCGGGCAACACAGCGCAAACCATTCCCGCACATGGATGCTTCCGATCCATCTGCATTAAAAACGCGCATTTTCCGATCGGCAGTTTCACTATCAAGCACAAATAAGATACCATCGGCTCCCAATTCCCCTTGCCGATTACACAAAAGCCTTGCTAAATTTGCGCGCTCCTTATCTGAAAATGAATAACTATTTTTTGTTTCATCTATTAATAAAAAATCATTTCCTGATCCATGGCATTTTATCAGCTTCATTTTCACTACGATTCATTCCTCCACCATTACTGTTTTTTTCATTGCTATGAAATTATAAAATCGCAACCTGTTAATAACCTTGAAACTTCCTTTAGCTCTGGCTTTTGAACTAATTACTGCGATAAATGATAATCGATTCGATTGCAATTTTGTTCTTAGAATGCCATATTGCTAAATTTTTTTCAAGATATCAGATTTATTGCAGATTAAGGGGTAAGACTCCCACCTCTAAGCGAAGCGTAGGTGGGATTTCCCAATCAGGTGGAGTAAAGTCTCCACCTGATTCCCCCGAAGTTTCAGTATACTGAAACGAGTTCACTATTGAAAACAGAAAGAAGATCTTAATAATCGCTGTAAGCGTACTGCTTTGCTAAAATACCAAACAGAATAGCTTTTTCTTCATCCGTAAGGGACAAAAGGAAGGTTAATACCGGCGTATTCGGGTTGGGAAACCTTTTCCCCCATTCGAGCGGCATCCAGCCCGTTTTTATCTGCAGATAGTCTGTTCCTTTTTCATCACTAATACGAATATCTGCAAACATAGGTGACTTATGTAAGATTCGATTGTTACTTTCAACATCATAGGTGACACAACGGAACTGTTTTTCCTTTTCTAGAACCGATATTTTTCTTCCATCCGTTAATTCAATTCTCAGTTCTTTTTTTGAAATGATAATCGAAGCAAGCAACGTCCCTTTTTCGTTATAAATGCCATACTTGCCCTTTTTTATACGGTCGAAGGCAGTTGGCAACAACCAGCGAAACAACGATTGATTCTGATCTTTTATTTCCCCTGCCATTGTTCCGTCCGGCGAAAAGAGTAAAAGCCGCAATGATGGAGCAGGTAAAAAAGCAATAAGAAGCTGCTGTTCTTGATAGAGCGAAGTAGCTGTTTTTTCTGAAATCATGCTGTTGTCTATATGGAAAGCCCGCCTATTATGCAAACGGTATATTTGATAGCTCGTCAGACTATAAATGAAAAACGGTATAGTCAGAAAAGTAAAATAGATCGGCAGTGTGTGTAATACGATATATATATTTAACGTGACAGCGGGAATTAAAGCTAGTAAACTTCCATTTAAAGAGGATGCAGCAGTTTTATGATAATATTGCTGAATATTCATTCTACTTTCTCCTTCTCACATATTTCGGCATCTTACAAACCCTTTTTATAATCTATTAAACATACTACTTTTTCATGATAAAAAAACCATGAAATCCCGCATGGAAATTCATGGTTTTTCACAGATTATAAGTGAGTCAATAAATTTGTTCGAGCGTTTTCACCTGTTTGCCTGTTAACCATCAATACTATCATTTGAAATAAAATGAATCACAATCGGAATACGGTACATCTCCCCCTCATAAGCGCGAACCGCGGCAACAATCATAAAAATAAAACCGACCAATTCAACGATCGGAAGCAAGACAATCCCGATTAACACAATTATTAATATGCCGGCCATAATGGAATATAAGAAAAAAGAAAAAACAAAAT
>JAGKQJ010000131.1 GCA_017898095.1 Bacillaceae bacterium Marseille-Q3522
GAATATATCCTTATTACTATTGTTTATGCACTTGTTTATTGTACTTATGGTATGGAATGCTTTTGATTTAGTTATCTTTGATTGGCTGATTTTTTGCACGACTTTAAGGAGCTGTTTCGCTAATGCATCTCAAATCATAAAGCCCCTCTCACCGAAGAGAAGGGCTTTTGTCTTTTATCTGAGAAGATTGATTATTTATTTCCTAAGTTAAAGGGATCAGCTGTTTTTCGTTTGAGGATGTTTGCGCTTTAAAGGCTTCTTCCTTTTCAAAATTAAAGAAACAATACTTTGGAATTTTGTGTTACACAATTTACACGCACTCATCCATATTTTCCACGAAAAAATACCCACCACATGAAGCCTCCCTTTACAGAAGCGCCATGACAGAACCGCCAATTGCACCTGCCAAAACAATGATCCAAGGCGGTAATTTCCAAAATGCCAGCATACTAAAAAGGACCGCGGCAAAAGCAAAATCCGCTGCCGATAAAATAGAACTTGTCCAAATCGGCTGATAAAAAGCTGCTAATAAAATTCCTACAACAGCAGCATTTACACCTGCTAGTGCACCTTTCATTTTCGGATTACGCCGCAAAGTATCCCAAAATGGCAGCGTTCCGAAAATCAGCAGGAATGCCGGCAGAAATATCGCAACCGTCGCGATAAAGCCCCCAGTCCAGCCATTCATGACGGCACCGATATAGGCGGCGAACGTAAATAACGGCCCAGGTACTGCCTGCGCTGCTCCGTATCCGGCGAGAAATGCTTCTTCGCTTATCCATCCGCCGGGAACAAATTCACGTTCAAGTAATGGCAAGACAACATGTCCCCCGCCAAAAACAAGCGAGCCTGAGCGGTAAAAGCTGTCAAACACAGCAAGCCATTCCCATGAGATAAATTGCCGCAAAATCGGCAAAAGTACAAGCAAACCAACAAATAACACTAAACATATCACTGCAAATCCTCTTGAAATCGGAATACGCGTGTTTGATTCGTCATTTACGTCTCCCTGTTTTAAAAAAAGATAACCAATAATTGCTGTTAAAAGAATAATCCCCACTTGGGCAAGGCTGGTCTGCCATAATAAAGCTACTACTAGTGCTAATAAAGCAAGCGCTTTTCTTTTTAAATCAGGCGTCAGTTTTTGTGCCATTCCGAAAATCGCATGGGCGACGACTGCTACCGCAACAACTTTTAACCCGTGAATCCAGCCCGTATCACTTAGATCGAATCCATTAAAAATCAAGGCAAATAAAATTAAAGCAACAACGGATGGCAGCGTAAATCCTAAAAAGGCGGCAATTCCGCCAAGTACCCCTGCACGTCTGGCACCAATGCCAATCCCAACCTGGCTGCTTGCCGGTCCGGGAAGAAATTGACATAAGGCCACTAAGTCCGCATAGCTTTTTTCATCGATCCATTTCTTCCTGCGTACATATTCTTCATGAAAATAACCTAAATGCGCAATCGGTCCCCCAAAAGATGTCAGTCCCAATTTTGTCGAGACGATAAAAATCCCGATCAAGCTGCGGAACAAACTCTCCTGCTTTTCCACGTTCTGAATTTCATGTTCCATCCATCCCCATCCCTTCTTGATAACTTGTCCAAAAACGAATCTATTGGCCGGTTCTTTTCCAAAAAACGGTTCCTTTCCCGCTGCCACCGGCTTACCTATTTTGAAGAAAATATATCCTTCTGTTTAAAAAGCCTATGATAAAAATAATGAAAATTCAATTTAATTTTTTGTAAATTTTATTTCAGCTGCTGTTTACAAATGTTCTATTTTTTCTTTTGAATCGTTGCCCGCACTTGGATAATACGGCGCTCGCTTGCTTTTAATACGGAAAAAAGAATATCTTCATATTCGATCGATTGCAGCTTTTGTTCATCAACTGGAATATAGCCCAGCCTGCCTATGAGAAACCCGCTTAATGTCTCGTACTCATCGGTTGGAAACGGTATGTGAAGCGCCTTTTCGACTTCATGTAGGCTTGCAGATCCGGCGATTATGTATGTTTTCTCATCGATCAGGACGATTTCTTTCTCGAGCTTATACGGTTCGTCGTATTCATCGTTTATATTGCCGACAATTTCTTCAACGGCATCTTCCATTGTCACAACACCATCCGTACCTCCATACTCATCAATGACAACCGCCATGTGAATATTGTGCTTTTGCATGTCTTTAAACAACTCATCAATTTTTTTCGATTCGATAACAAAAAGCGGCTCGCGAATCAGTTTTTTTAAATCAAACTTATCCTGATCCGTGCTTCCTAAAAACTGAATTAATTCCTTTGCATGAAGGATGCCGATGATATTGTCAATATCTTCTTCATAGACTGGAAATCTTGTGAATTTCCCTTGATTGATTACCTGCACGGTTTCATTTAATGTCGACTCGACAGGAATCGCAACAATATGGATACGGTGTGTCATAATTTCGGAGACCGTTTTGTTATCAAATTCAAAAACATTATTAATCATCATCTTCTCTGCTTCCTGAATCGTTCCCCTTTCTTTTCCGACGTCAACCATCATGCGAATTTCTTCTTCTGTCACGCCTTTGCTTTCCTCATTCGGATCTACACCAAACAATTTCACGATAATATTCATCGAGAACGTTAACAATTTGACAAAAGGGGAAGATATTTTTGATAACATCGTAAGCGGAGTGACGGCAAAATTCGCAATGCCTTCCGCTTTTTTCAAAGCAAGCCGCTTCGGGACAAGTTCACCCAGGACCAGCGTGAAATAAGATAACACAATGGTGATGATAATAACGGAAATCGTCCCAAGCAAATCCTTTGGAAAAGGCACACCCATTTGATACAGCACCTCCGCCAGTCTTCCGGCAAAGCTTTCTGCGGCAAAAGCACTTGCTAAAAATCCGGCAAGGGTGATGCCAATCTGAATCGTCGCTAAAAAACGGCTTGGTTCCGAGAGCAGCTTATCAAGTAATACTGCCTTTTTGTCACCGGCTTCCGCCTGCTTTTTCACTTTATTATCATTTAAGGATATAAGGGCAATTTCCGATGCGGCAAAAAAGGCATTTACAACAACAAGAACGAAAAGCAGCAAAATTTCCAATAGCAAATAAACCAGCCTCCAACAAAAAAGAATTCACTATTATCCTTTGCGAACTTGGCAATGATTATTTTACTTTTTCAACTGGAAGAATTTTTTCGTTTCCCATAATGTCCTTTATGTAATTTTGTCGTCCTGTTTTTGATTCTTATGTACCCATTTTCGAAGTTTTTGTCCCCGTTTTCTGAGTTTATGTCCTCTTTTTCTGAATTTTTGTCCTCATTCTTAATGTTTATGTCCTTTATGTAATTTTGTCGTCCTGTTTTTGATTCTTATGTACCCATTTTCGAAGTTTTTGTCCCCGTTTTTTGAGTTTATGTCCTCTTTTTCTGAATTTTTCTCCTCATCCTTAATGTTTATGTCCTTGTAAAAGAAAAAGGAGTACTCCATGTCAGAAGCTTGTCTCTATTTGCTCCTGACAAAGGAAGTACTCCTTTTATATATATGGAAATTTCCATTTAGCGTTGTATTGCTATTTTTACAGGAATATCACTTCTGTAAAACAAATGATTCCTTTCTTTTTTTAACATTTCATCTTACCTTTTTCGCAATTTAGTCTGATTTTACTTTACAAAAATCACCTTATAAAGCTGAATCACGACAAGCGGCATAACGGCCAGTCCATAGATTGCTCCTAATTGTGCTCCTGTTAAGGTTGCAACTTCAAACACGCTCATTAGTGGCGGGAAGAATAGCACCAAGTGCAGCAAGGCAAAGCCGAGAATGACGGCAATCCAGAGGAACTTATTTGAAAAAACACCCAATTTAAAGATGGACGCATTTGCCCGTTCGTTAAAGCCGTGTAAAAGTCTTGCCAAACATAAGGTGGCAAAAGCCATTGTCGTTGCCGTTGCCGTACCGCCGCCTGACAGGCCGATTTCGAATGCAAGCGTTGTGGAAATGGCGATCAAAAGACCTTCAATGCCGACAACAGATGCAAAATTTTTGTTTAATAACGGTTCATGAATATTTCTTGGTTTTTCCTTCATGACATTTTTATTATGCGGCTCTAAGCCAATGCCAATTGCCGGCAGACTGTCGGTCAGTAAATTGATAAACAAAAGATGAACCGGGGCAAACGGCACCGGTAAAGCCAAGAGCGATGCATAGAGAACCGTTAAAATCGCCGCTGTGTTCCCTGAGAGTAAAAAGCGAATCGCGTTTTTGATATTGGCATAAATGCTCCGCCCGTTCGATACGGCTTTGACAATCGTGGAAAAATTATCATCCGTTAAGACCATGGAGGATGCATCTTTCGCGACTTCCGTACCTGTAATACCCATTGCCACACCGATATCTGCCTGTTTTAAGGCAGGTCCGTCGTTTACGCCGTCACCGGTCATAGCGACAACATTGCCTTTTTCCTGCCAAGCGCGGACAATGCGTATTTTATGCTCCGGAGAGACACGCGCGTAGACGGAAAGCTGTTCTACTCTATCCTTCAATTGTTCATCTGTTAATTTTTCAATCTCTTTTCCTTCAATAGCTTCGTCCTCATTTTTTAAGATGCCAATTTGCTTGGCAATCGCAGAAGCGGTGATTTTGTGATCCCCGGTAATCATAACCGGTTTGATGCCGGCACTGATACAGTTGGCAACCGCTTCTTTTGATTCCGGCCGCGGCGGATCCATCATCGCCGTCAGTCCAACGAAAATCAAATCCCCTTCATCTTCCAAACCAATCGTTTTCTTATCATTAAATTCTTTATAGGCAAAGCCGAGAACCCGCAAACCTTGTTCGGAAAAATTGCGGTTTGTTTTTTCAATTTCTTGTTTATGTTCCACTGTAAAAGGAATAACGCCTTCTTCTGTCTCGATCTTTTTAACCCGTGACAGTAATACATCGAGTGCTCCCTTTGTGACCATCCAATTATTATCGTCTGTTTTGTGCAGCGTACTCATCAGCTTCCGGTCGGAATCAAAAGGAACTTCACTAATACGCGGGTATTTGTCTCTGACTGTCAGTTCATCGAGTTGATACTCTTCCCCTAAGTAATCAAGAGCAATTTCGGTCGGATCGCCGATTTCCTTATTATCTTTTGTGATAGAATCATTACACAACAATGCCATTAACAGAAGCTTTTTTTCTAATGAATTTTCTTTTTTTAGTTGATCGTGGGCAACAACTTTGTTGTCAACATAGACTTGCTGAACGGTCATTTTGTTTTGCGTCAGCGTTCCTGTTTTATCCGAGCAGATAACGGAAATACTGCCGAGACTTTCGACAGCATGCAGTTTGCGGATAATCGCATTTTCTTTTGCCAGTTTTTGTGTTCCTAACGCAAGCACAATCGTAACAATCGAGCTTAACGCTTCTGGAACTGCTGCAACCGCCAGGGAAACAGCAAACATAAAGGAGTCCATAATTTCCCGTCCCCTGAGCAAATCAAGGCCAAAAATGATCAATGATATAATAATAATGGCGATAGATAGTTTCTTCCCAAATTGATCTAAACTTACTTGCAGCGGCGTTTTCTTTTCTTGTGCCGATCCAAGCAGATTGGCAATTTTCCCGATTTCTGTTTTCATGCCAATTGCTGTTACAAGCACGGCACCTCTGCCGTTCGTCACAAAGCTGCCCGAGAATACCATATTCTTTTTATCCCCAATTGGTACATCATCCTCGTCGATTGCTTCGAGACTTTTTTCGACAGGAACAGATTCGCCTGTCAGCGAGCTTTCATTAATTTGCAAGCTGAAATTTTCGATAATTCTTCCATCCGCAGGCACATAATCTCCCGCATCAAGCTCAAGAATGTCTCCAATGACTACTTCCCGTGATGGGATCTCGACTTTTTGCCCGTTCCGCAGCACTTTTGCCGTCGGAGAGGATAAGGCTTTTAAACTATTTAACGATTGCTCTGCTTTCACATATTGAACGGTCCCAAGAATCGCATTCAAGATCAACACAGCTAAGATAACAATCGAACTCTCAAATTCTCCTAAAAATGCAGAAACAACAGCAGCTACAATTAAAATAAGCACGATAAAATCTTTAAATTGTTCAAAAAAGATTTGCAGCATGCTTTTTTTCTTACCTTCTGCCAGTTCATTATAACCGAACTGCTGCCGTCTTTTTTCGACCTCTTCTGTCGTCAGACCGCCTTCTGTAACACCTAATGCTTTCATTACTTCATCTGGACTTTTCTGGTAAAAATCACTCATTTAAGATCTCCTTTGATTATGAAGTGAAACTACTTTTATTTCTTCCCGCGCCTTGGCATTATGCATCATTGCGTTGGATCATGGCATGTTAAAATACTTTACCGCATCAGCTCCTATGGGATTTTTCAAATAAAAAGACCCTATAGCCGGGAACTTCCCAAAGCTATAGAGTCTCACTTAACTAAGTATAGTTTTCAAAGCCGGGATCACGATCCGGTTGACGACTTTGAATCCTGAAATTCAGGTAGTTACTCCCTCTATTCATCTTACTTATGAAAATTATGTGATTATCGTAACATAATAGGACATGGATTTCAACAGTCCCGCATTGAGATTTGTATTATTTTGTTAACCCGTGTAAAAGGATGTCAAAATGATGCTCAATCAGCCTGTTTTTCTGCTCTTCTGAAATATTTTTCTCAAGGAGTAATCTTGCTATAAGACCATGGGTAGATGTCCAGATTATTTGAGCAGTAAGTTCTTCATCCACCGCTCTGAACTTCCCTTTTTCGATAGTAAAAGCGATTAATTGCGATAACATTTCGATGCTTTTTCTTTTTTTTGAAATCCCTTTTTCCAATATATTGACTTTGTCCTGAACCTCTTGTATATCATTCATTAAAACAGCTTTGAACTGCCCGGGATTTTCTAACATGATTTGAATATATTTTTTCAAGCCTTGTATGAGTGATTTTTCCGGATTTTCTTGGTCAACAGGAACATCGATTATATTTTTCAGTATTTTTTGGTACCCATTTTCGACAACGGTCGCAATAATTTCGCCTTTATCTTTAAAATAATGATAAATGATACCCGGTGAGTATTCGATTTTATCGGCTATCTTACGGATCGAAAGTTTTTCGTAGCCTTCCTTCATCAAAATATAACTGGCAGCTTCGATAATTTTTTTCTTTATTTTTTCAATTTCCTCCTGCCTTCTTTCCGCAATCCCCATTTTTCTCCTCCATTTATTTGCTTTTATCGCCTGTTTTTCTATCATCATAGCGTATTACTAAAATCTAAAACTACAATTTATTGCCGACATTCATTTGTCCGGCAAACTTTTCTATATTTTCTTTCTTCCAAATGACTTTGTCTTGATTCGTTTTTCCGATATGTTTCATGATAAATTTTTCAAAAAAATTTAACTTTTGAAATTTAACTTCTCCGCCAAAAATCCCCTTTACAAGGTTATCATGAACTAGTACTTTTGGAAATTCTAATGGTGCTGTCTCTAAATCTGTTAGCCCGCAAAGAAATAAGCCAATCTTTTTCTTTTTTAATACCTCCTCATTTGCCAAACAAAATTGTTTAACACCCTTATTAATTTGCCCCATATAGACAGGACTGCCGATAATGACATGGTCATACTCTGTCAATGCAAGACCGTCCACTTCTTTGACACGAAAAAGATCAACTTCGCCAAGGAGCTTTTCTTTCAGCGTTTCTGCACAATTCTTTGTAAAGCCATGCTTGCTTGCATAAATAATCACCGTTTTCATCTTTAGTATCTCCCTATAAAATTAAACAATGCTTTTTTATTAAACAGTGTTTAGTAAAACTATAACATGAGCTTATTTTTCTGTCAAAATGAAGTGCTTCTATAAACACTTATCCTGATTTAAAAATAGAAACGTATTGATATTCAATCTCCCTTATTCCAATATTTTTTACTAACATTGGATATGTTATATACTATAATTTAAACGAATGAAAAGAGGGATTAACGGATGTTCACTTTGAATCATGCACCAATTGTGAAGACAGAAATGCTTATTAGAAAGCCCGTTAAAAAAGTGTTTGAGGCGTTTATCGACCCTGCCGTTACAACAAAATTCTGGTTCACGAAAAGCAGTGGGAGACTGGAATCGGGAAAGCATGTCAAGTGGGATTGGGAGATGTACGGTGTATCTACGAACGTTCATGTAAAAGAAGTAGAGGAAAACAAACGAATATCCATTGAATGGGGGGAATCAGACAGCCGCAGCACAGTCGAGTGGACCTTTACTCCGCGGGCAGAGAATGAAACCTTCGTCACGATCACAAATTCAGGGTTTAAAGGAGATGGAGATAAGATCGTTAACCAAACAATTGACTCAATGGGGGGATTCACAATCGTGTTGTGCGGGCTAAAGGCACTTCTTGAGCACAACATTTCGCTAAATCTCATCGCGGATAAAGCACCTGATGCAAACGTTAAGTATTAAGCTTTCGCTGTAGTAGATTTCTTCTGTATTTATTTAGAAAAGACTATCGTATTTTATTGCTTAAATTTGAAGGTTATAAAAGGATTGCAAACTGGTTCTTCTTTTATTCTTTTTTCAAGATCGGTCCATTAGAAAAGTCGAGGCAGTACAGCTCCTGCGCAGGCGGACTCCCTCGAGAAGTGATAACTTCTACACTTGAGACTAAGAATGCCAGAAGTCAGACTAGGAGAAACCCGTCCTCTTCGAGTTTCTGCTAATCTGACTTCAGACTTATGATATCCGGCTTCTGTTTTGTGACTTTTTGAACACCATCTATTATTAATGAATACTTATCGCCTGGTTGCCCATTTGTATCCAGGCTTCTTCAAAGCTTGTCCGATCTACTCTTATATTTGCTGTATCCGCTAACGGATCATTTATGTAAACAAAATTTTGATCATACCCTGTAATGACAACACTATGCTCCCAATACGTCACTTTCATATCACCATTTCTCGTATGAAAAATCTGAAACTCACTTTCCGGCAACCTTTTAAACTGTGTATTTGTAATCACCCATACAGGGGACCCTTTATCAATCATTGCGTATAAATCTTCCGCCTGCATCCATGTCAAGTCGACAATTCTGCCTGGAAGATACTGGTTTGCTAATTTAGCAATTGGCTTTGCATAGACACCTAATCCCGGATTGTCAAAAGTATACATGTCGCCGACAAATCCTTCATTCATATCACCGCGGAAACCGTTCTCTTCAAAAGGAACTTTATCTATTTTTTCAGCCAGCTCCATTTTCGAAACCTCCACGCCGAAAAAGTTCAGCAACATTGCCAGGCTTGTTACTTCACAGCCGCGGGGCAACTCTGGCTTTTGTTGAATAAACGGAACCGTCAGCGGGTTTTGAACCACCTCCGGAGTATTTTCGACCGTTTTTAGGGTCGATACCTTCGGTTCATCCTCAATCACGATTTCTTTATCTACCTCTTTTGTACCTTCTACCTTATGAGTCTCATCCATTGCAAAACGATAAATACTGAAGCCAAATAAAAGGAAAAGCATTCCTGTAACAACTGCGAAAATGATGGGTTTTCTTTTTCTATAGGCTCCCATTTTTATCTTCTCCCCCCAAATGTAATAGCCATATTATAGAAAAGGCTTCAAAAGGCGGTATCAATATCAGATAAAGATAAAATAAAGATTTCTGTTAAACTGAATTTTTTTTACACTCTCAATTTTAATTCTGTTATGCTAGAAGGGTAAGACTCACTTATTTGCCCAAATTAGTGATTTTCTTTCTTCTATCTGCAAATTCTATTCTTTATCCATCTTGCTATGAATTTGATTGAAACAACATTTATTTGGAAGTTTAAATAGAGAGATTGTGGAGATGTGACGATGGAACATACAGTTTTAATAGTAGAAGATGAAGTTATTTTACGGGAAATTGTCAAAGATTATTTTTTAGACGCAGGATATCATGTCATCGAAGCCGGCGACGGTCAGGAAGCATTGCAGTTAATGGAGACAAATCAAATCAGTTTAATTATTTTAGACATTATGCTGCCTGAACTTGATGGCTGGTCCGTTTGTCGAAGAATCAGAAAAAAATCAAATATTCCCATTATTATCTTGACGGCACGTTCAGATGAAGATGATACATTATTGGGGTTTGAACTGGGAGCAAATGATTATGTAACAAAACCTTACAGCCCGCCAATTCTCCTCGCAAGAGCAAAACGGTTACTGGAATCCTTTTATTGGAAGTCACCAGTCATTCATGCCCAGTCTATATCTGCGAACGGTGTCGAAATAGATATTCCTTCACGAATGGTAACGGTTGACGGGGAAGCAGTCCATTTAACGCATACAGAATATGAAATTCTTTTATACTTAATGAAAAATAAAGGCATTGTTATCACACGGGAACAATTACTTATCTCCGTTTGGGGCTATGATTTTACCGGTGATGACCGGACGATCAATACGCATATCAGAAATCTGCGCAACAAACTGGGTGCGAAAGCAGCGATGATTAAAACGATTGTCCGCGCCGGTTATAAATTCGAGGAAACGCAATGAAAAAAGGAATTGTCTTAAAATTATTTCTCTTAACTACGGCATTGTGTTCATTGATACTGGCAATGATTTTTATCGGACAACTGTTGTTTTTCAAGGTGTTTTATGCGGAGAAAAAAACGGAATCTTTAAAATTTACGATGGAGAACTTTCAAAAAAGCTACCTGAAAAAAAGCAGGGATGTTGATGCCGTTATTGATTTAAAAGATGATTATCTTACGAATCATAACACATGGATTGCAGTAGTGAATGACAGGGGGTATATAATTGGTGAACACCCTTTTAATTTAATCATAGATTTTAACTATACCCCAAGGGGTGAATCCGGTAAAGTAGAACCCAGGTTTCTTACCATAAGAAATAGTCCGTTCTCTGTTCCTTTATATAATCTGGTAAATATTAATGATATTTGGGAAAATAAAATCTTTTTTCATGAAGAAATGCCGTTACGTGTGATTGGCTTGCTGGATAATCAATATATCATACCTGTC
>JAGKQJ010000132.1:0-5589 GCA_017898095.1 Bacillaceae bacterium Marseille-Q3522
TGAAAAGGCTAAGCAGGAAGATTAACAGGACTCTTTGCAGTATTTTCATCTTGCTGCAAAGATATAGAAATCCGCCACTAATGATGGGAACCCCAATTAAGGTATAGAAAACATGAATCGAAAAAACCGCCGGCATTGGTCTGTGCGGAAAAGAATAATATCCTTTTCCAACAAAATAAAGATCAAGATAGGTACCGACAAGTGTCGCAACCAAGATTGCAGACAAATAATTATTTCCAAAATGAGACTGCCTTTTTCGCGGCTGCTGCGAGTTCGAGTTTTTCAAGTGTTTTACAGTAGTCATCTTTAATCTCTCCATCTATCTTTTCTTTTGTGTCTGCTAAATAATAGACAACCCGCCAATCACAAAACCAGTCCTTCGTCTCCGCAGGGAGATGGTCGCAATCTTTCCATGCATGTTCCAGTCGCGGACTATAGAATCTGGTAGTACCTAGCTTCAATTTACAGTCTTTCAACCGCGGATTCCAAATTCTATGCGGAACTCCTTCGCGTATATCATGAAAAAGTTGCGGCCAATAATCCTTTCTTGAAGCAGAATGCGGGGTTGCAAGTGCCCATTTTTCTATTATTTTTCGCCGCTTTTGATCTTGAAATAAAATCTTATACAACCGTTTCCCTAATAAGATTCGTTCATGTAATTTTTCAAACTGATGCATGGTTTGTCCGGTAAGATTTATTTCCCCATTTTCTTCATAGGGAAAAAGAATCTGGTTCAGGGCAAGAAAATCTTGTAATTTAAAAGGAACCGTATGGAAAACTTCGCTTTGAAAAGAAGAATGAACGAGCACGTTTTTCTCCAAAAAGCTCTGTTCATTAATAATAAGCGCAACCGTCAAAAGATACGAATTCTTTTCTGTCCAAAAATGATTCCAAATCGTTTCCATAAACACAGACACATGTAGATGAGGCAACAGGTAAAATAAGTTTCTCCCTCTTTTCACACTTTCTTCATACAGCAAAAATTGCGGATATATATCCTGAAAAATCAGCCAGTTTCCCCGTTCTAAAAAGTCAAAATATGAATTAATTTCATATTCAGATAATAATCGTGATAACAATTCCCCTTTTAAATCAGTCATGTTCCATCCGCCATTTCGCGACACCATATGTCCTAAAAAAGCCCAATGAATTTCAGGATACCAGCGGTAAAAATCGAGATAAGCAGCTGTTCTTGTGACATTATTGCGATTCTTTTCCCTCGTTTCGTCTCTAATACGCTGAAGGAGACGGTTTTCCATTGGTAAGATTTTTTCGGCTGAAGGTTTATTATTGCATATTTGTTGCATCTCTTTCTTTATTTTAAGCAGATAACGGGGGAGGGGAACCGAATGATACATTTGCACCTTTCCCTCCTCGAAGCATGAGTTTGAAATCGTAAGAATATGTTTTAGATAGACAAAAGAAAATCATCAGCAAAAGGGGAGGAAACCAGTGTTCGGCAGCATCAAAGACGGCATCCAAGCAATCATAGAGATTCTAAAAAAAGACCAGGCAGTGGATGGCTCTTGGAACTATCCGTTTGAAACAGGAATCGCCACCGATTGTTATATGATCATTTTATTAAGGGCTTTAGAATTTGATGATGAAAAATTAATCAAACTGCTGACAGAAAGGATTTTAAGCAAGCAAGAGAAGAACGGCAGCTGGAAGCTTTATTACGATGAAGAAGAGGGCAATCTTTCCGCAACATTGGAAGCTTATTACGCCTTGCTCTATTCCGGATATTACGATAAAAAGGACAAGAGACTCACAGCTGCAAAGCGATTTATTCTTAAAAAGGGCGGCATCAAAAAGGCGCATATGTTTACAAAAATCATGCTTGCATTAACAAATCAGTATCAGTGGCCTTCGGTTTTTCCGCTTCCCATTGAAATGATTTTATTGCCGCCGTCATTTCCAATTCATTTTTACAGCTTTTCGGAGTATGGCAGGGCAAATCTCACGCCAATTATGATCTTAGCCGATAAAAAATTCAGCCTGAAAACGGGGGAAAGTCCTGACTTAACCGAGTTCCAAATCCGCAAAGAAGAAAAAGACCGTGAAGAAGAGTGGAGGACGTTGCATTTTAACGTCAAAAAAGCAATAAAAAAGCTAATCGGATTGCCTGACCACCTGCATAAGCTTGCCGTTGAACAAGCGAAACAGTATATCCTTGCCCGTCTGGAAGCGGACGGCACTTTTTTAGGCTACTTTAGTGCGACATTTTTAATGATGTTTGCTCTTCTTGCATTGGGTTATACGAAAACTGATCCGGTAATTGTGAAAGCAGTAGAAGGATTAAAAGCGATGAAAACGGAAATGAACGGGCTTCCTCATATGCAATACACAACAGCTACCGTCTGGAACACTTCCTTAATCAGTTATGCCTTGCAGGAAGCGGGGATTTCGCCAAGCGATCCAATGATAAAAAGGGCGAATCACTATTTGCTCTCCCGCCAGCACTTTCGCTACGGGGATTGGGCTGTTAACAATCCGCAAGGGTTTCCTGGCGGCTGGGGCTTTGCCGATATGAATACGATCCATCCCGATATCGATGACACTGCTGCTTCCTTAAGGTCGATTGCCAGATCAGCACAGTTAAATGCTGTTTTTTCCCAGTCATGGGAGCGGGGGATCCACTGGCTATTGTCGATGCAAAACGACGACGGAGGCTGGTCGGCATTTGAAAAAAACACAAACAGCAAGCTGCTGCAGCTTTTCCCAATCGAAAATGCGGAATTTATCCTTGCTGATCCAAGCGGCGCGGATTTAACCGGAAGAACGCTTGAATTTTTCGGAAGATATACGAATATGCCCAACCGTCACATTGTGATTCGCAATGCCGTCAATTGGTTGGAAAGACATCAGGAAAAAGACGGCTCCTGGTACGGGCGCTGGGGAATCTGTTATATATACGGAACGTGGGCCGCGGTCACCGGATTAACAGCAGCCGGCGTTCTTCCCGGTGACCGGAAAATTGTAAGAGCGGTCAATTGGTTGACAAAAATTCAAAAGGAAGACGGAGGTTGGGGGGAATCCTGTAAAAGTGACGCGGAAAAAAAGTATGTCCCATTACAAGCCAGCACATTAACCCATACAGCTTGGGCAGTGGACGCTTTGATTTCCGCCTCTGAAAAACCGACAAAAGCAATCCGCAAAGGAATTACTTTTTTATTAAAGAACCGCGATTATGACAACTGGACAACACAATATCCTGCCGGACAAGGAATGGCCGGCGCCTTTTATATCCACTATCACAGCTACCGTCATCTCTTTCCGCTGCTTGCCCTTAGTCATTATCGTAATAAATATGAGAAAGAGATTGAATAGTGTGGATAGAGAGTTTAACTTTTTTCTTTAAAGATCGGAATCAAATTGCGGTAGTTTTCGAACGGATTATCATTTATTGCTTACATATAATTTTCGCTCTCGAAATATGAAAGCAGTACCGATTTCCCGTGATACGTATGTGCCAATGTTAGATAAATATGGAAATGAGATAAAAAAAGATAAACTTGCATGACTTTTTAAAGAAAAAAAACAAAAACGCTGTTAGAACTTTTTGCAGCGTTTTTGTTTTTTCTCTTCTTTTTTGCCATTATTTATATTTTATGTTTGCATTTTTCACAAATAAATATTGCCAATTTGCGAAAAATGAACATGTGAATGAAAAAAGAAGGAGAGAAGGGAAGATGAAAGGGTATCTTATTTCGCTTTGGGGCATCATTGATCCATTTTATTATTATTGTTCACGACTTACATATTTGCCCAATGATAATATTTTTCGTATCCGGCTGACAAAATATAAAGGAAGAAATGTCGTTCTTTCAGATGGAACTCAAATCAACAAAAATGACACTTTGTTAAAAATCCATCTTCATAATGTCAGACTTATGAAAGAACTGAAAAACGTGAAGAACGAATTAAAAAAAGCAAAAATAATCTACCGCTACGTACAACGATCAATGCCGGGATTGGAGCTCTATCTTCGCCATCATTGCCCTTCCCGGACAAAAGCAATAATTGGTATTACGCTGCTGAATAAAGGCTGTGAGCGGCTCGGCTTTGAAATCTTTGATATTAGGCATCCTGCATATAAATGGCTGAAATGGTGCTCCTTTTTGCCAATTGAAATGCTATCCAGCAATAAATCAGCCGCTGCGATTCTCAAAAATCACCGTCCTAAATATTTATTTATTTCAAAAGAAAAATTAGTAAAATTATACCGGACTGATTGACAGATTCAATTCGTCACTTAGGGTTATATTGCAGCGCTGGCCTTCTTTTTTACAGTTGCCAGAGCAAGTTGATGAATCGTAATTTCCGGGCGGCTGCCGACACGAATATTCAATCCTGTTTGGCCGAGGCCTTCGCTAATATAAAATGGTTTTCCGTCCTGCATATGAAAGCCTTTGATTATATTCATTCTTGCAAGTTTTCCCATTTTAATAAGATGATATGCTTTTGGATAGCAAATTTGTCCGCCGTGAAAATGTCCGGAAAGCAAATAATCAAAATGATAATTCCGCATTTTCAGCACAACATTCGGGTCATGTGTTATTACCAATTTTGTCCCGTGTTTTACATCTTTATAGGAAGCAGCCAAGTCGCTTCTTTTTGTGCTAAAGTCATCAACACCAATAATATGAACAGCTTTGCCATTTACAAATATTGTTTCACTTGTATTTCTGAGAACGTGGCAATCATATTGCTCAAGCGTCTCGATTAATGTTTGTAAATTCGGCTGGCGCAGAAGATAATCATGATTTCCTAGACATGCAAAAATCCCATATTTTGCATTCAACTTGTTCAAAACTTTTAAATATGGAATCAGTTTTGGAATTGTCCGTTTCCTGTCGAGAAAGTCACCGGTTAAGGCTATCAAGTCTATTCGTTCATTTTGCAGCTTCTCATACAGTTCATGAGGAGAAATGGAAATATTCTCAAGATGCATGTCTGATAACTGAAGAATATTCAATACTGGCTCTCCATGTGCCATTCCTTTATCGACTTTCACTTTATTAATAACGATATCCATCGTATTCTTGTAGGCTTTTTTTATCATAAAAAAAAGAAATATTGCCACAACTGCAAGCAATAAAATCTTCATGTTTATCACTCCCTTATATATCAAATTATACATGAAAAATGCAGACATTTTTACAAGTAATAGATGGAAAAAAAGAGGTGCTTTTTATGAATTACAATTCAAAATCTATATTGTTTTTTCCTTTTTTACAAATCCCGTCCGGACATCATCAAGTAGCAAACGCATTGATGGATGGACTTCAACAAATGTATCCCTTCTTAAAATGTGAAAAAATTGATATTCTTGCCTATAGTTATGGGAAAATGGAGTCGCTCGTATCGAATTTTTACCTTAAATGGATTGAAAAATTCCCAAAATCTTATAGCGTTATCTATCAGCATTCCGTTTATAAGAAAAATGTAATCAACAAGCGCTATCGCTCCTATGAAATATTATTTTTTTATTTTATGAAAAAAATAATAAAGGAAAAAAAACCGGATTTAATTGTCTGCACCCATTCTTTTCCTGCTTATATGGTAAATTTATTAAAAGAAAAAAGG
>JAGKQJ010000132.1:5599-11001 GCA_017898095.1 Bacillaceae bacterium Marseille-Q3522
ACTTGAGATTCCGACTATTAATGTATACACGGATTATTTTATTCATGATTTATGGGGAACTAGGCATATTGATTATCATTTTGTACCTTCCTTACAAATGAAAAAATTCCTTCAACAAAAAGGAATTAGCGCAGAGCATATTTTTATTACCGGGATCCCGATCCATCAGAAAATTATTAAGCAGACTAAGCCGCTCATTCCAAGTAACCAGTCCGTTTTATCCATATTAATTGCCGGAGGAAGCCTCGGTGTTGGGAAAATTGAGGAACTTATTGTTAAAATTTCCAGTTTAAAAGGGCGGTACTGTTTCAAATTTTATGTACTTTGCGGAAAAAATAAAAAATTATACAGTATGATAAAGGAATTGAAGATTAGCAATATTATCGCATTACCTTATATTGAATCCAGGGAGAAAATGAATGCTTTGTATGATCAAGTGGATGCCATCATTACAAAACCGGGAGGTGTCACGATTAGTGAAAGTCTTTTTAAACGAAAGCCGATCTTTATTTATGATACTCTGCCCGGTCAGGAAGAAATCAATGTCCGGCAATTAACAGAATTAGGTGTCATTTTTCTCCTTAACGAACAAAATATTTATGAACAATTAGGTTCCGTCTTATTAAATATCGAAGAAATGGACAAATATCAAAAACAAGTGTCTGCCTTTCATGCGCAAATCCATACAAAAGAAGCAAGTCAACTAATCACCGATTTGTTAGGTAAGGAAACTTGAAGATATTGAGATCTGCAGGGGTATAGGCAATAGCGCAGCACCATTAATCTGAAAATAACATGCCCACTCGAAAGTGGGCATGTTGGCTATTGGTTCGTGAAAGGATCTTTGTCAGGAGCAATTTCTTTTGCGAATTCTGTTACAGCAGTATTGGCCGGCATCCTATTCGTGTTTCTTGAAAGAAATTGATTGACAAGGTGCTGCACCTGTTCCATCATATTGCGGTTTCGTGTCCTCGTTAACCCAAGAGCTGCTGCACCGACTCCCAGACCTAACATAGACGCCCAAAAGAATCCTCTGTTATTTCTCCGTCTGCGGAACATATTGAAAAAATTAACTCTTCGACGTGGATTGGGCACCCAGTTATTCAATATCAAACACTCCCCTTTAAAATTATTGGAAAGCAAATGATTTGCGATCCATTATCTAATATTTGCTTTTCGTTGTATGATCATGCTGGTAAAGTTTTGCTGACGTTTTTTTGTTGCACCGCTTGTAAATAGTTTAAAAACACATAAATTTCACCCGCCTTGAAATACTAACTATACCCGATGTGATGAGGTGTTACATTTCTTTTTCCTTTGCAGTCATTGACCTCATCAATATATGAATGTTGTGCTGCTAAATGATTATTCAAAAAAGTTCTATGGTGAAATAAATAGGAAATTAGTCGGCAAATAATTAGCTGGATGTTGTGCAGCATCCTTTGCATCACAACAATGAAGCTCAATATTTCTTTAGTATTGCATTTAATTGATCTGCTTGCAGAAGGGCTTTCTTATCGTTAAGAATGTCTCCAGGCTTACTGCCTTTTCCAAGAATATATCCCTCAAAGGAGATTCCCATGAAAGCGAAGATATATTGAAATTGCTGAATGAGCGGCAATCCCTTAATTATCGGTGTATCTCCGCCAACAGCAATCACATATGCTTTTTTACCGGACATCGTCGTTTTAAAATCCAAATACTGAGAATCCCGCATCGTTTGCGACCAGCGATCGATAAAGTTTTTTAAAATACCTGACATGCTGTACCAGTAAATTGGCGTTGCAAAAATGACAGTATCATGCGGCAGCATCCTGTCAATCACCTTATTATAGTCATCATCTACCTTTTGAAATCCGGATTCTGAATGACGTAAATCCGTAATTGGTTGGATATGATAATCCTTTAAGAAAATTGTTTCCGTATTCAACCCTTTAACCGCCAGCTCTGTTAACGTCTCCGTATTCCCGTTTTCCCGCGTACCTCCGTAAATAACTGCTATACTCATCAAATTTTCTCCTTTCCATTTCTAAAAATTTCAGCTGTACACTGTATTAAAAAAATTGTTTACTGCATATTCATATGCTTTATAACATAACATGAAAACTTCTTAACATACAAAGATGAACTTGCTGATGAATTAGCAAATGATAGAAGAGAAGAACATAATTTTATCGTTTCATGCATATATTCTGGTGACAGAAAAATGCGAGGTGTTAACATGAAACAGCAACCGGAGAGACATACACTCGTGAAATCCTACGTTCCTTTCAGGGGATTATACGATCCCTGTCCGCCTATCGGAAAAAAATTTTACCGGACACCGCCAAATTTGTACTTAGGATTTCAGCCTCCAAATCTTGAACAATTTCCTCCCCGAGAAGCATTGAAAAACGGAACTTTATGGAAAGTCTTTTACGATTTTTATGAAAATCCGTATAAAAAGAGGGGAGGTGACGGCCATGGCTAATACAATGCCAAAAGAGTATTATCAGCAGTTAGAAGAAATCCAGACAGTTGATTTTGTCATCGATGAATTAGTCCTTTACCTTGATACGCACCCCTACGACCGCCAAGCCATTCAACAATATAACCAATTCGCACATTATTCCAGGCAATTAAAACAACATTTTGAAACTCAATACGGACTTTTTCAAAAAGGAGGGATCAACAACCGCGATGATTATTGGACTTGGAGCGGACCATGGCCATGGCAAATCTAAAAGGGAGAGGTGAGCAAAAATGTGGGTATATGAAAAGAAATTACAATATCCCGTCAAGGTAAGTACTTGTAATCCAAGGCTTGCCAAATATTTAATTGAACAATACGGCGGTTCGGACGGCGAGCTGGCAGCGGCATTACGCTACTTAAACCAGCGTTATACGATTCCCGATAAAGTTATCGGCCTTTTAACCGATATTGGAACAGAAGAATTTGCTCACCTGGAAATGATCGCAACAATGGTTTACAAACTGACAAAAGATGCGACACCGGAACAATTAAAGGAAGCAGGACTAGGGGAACATTACGTCAACCATGATTCCGCACTCTTTTTTACCAATGCAGCCGGGGTTCCTTTTACCGCTAGTTATTTTGCCGCTAAAGGAGATCCAATTGCCGACCTGTATGAAGATATTGCCGCTGAAGAGAAGGCAAGGGCAACCTATCAGTGGCTGATCGATATTTCCGATGATCCCGACATCAACGACTCATTGCGTTTTTTACGAGAAAGGGAAATCATCCATTCGCAGAGATTCCGTGAAGCCGTGGAAATCCTGAAAGACGAACAAAATAGGAAGCAATTTTTTTAGGATTCCAAAAAATTTTATTTTGGATGGTTATAATGGTTAATTGTAGCAAGCTATGAGATGCCATAGCTTTTTTAGATTGATAGAAAAATTTCCTTGCAAAAGTAAATGTAGTAAAATAACAATGTAAGGAATGAAAATGTGAAAGGAGAAAAAGAAATGGTTTCAGAGACGAAAAAAGCGAAGAAACTGAATTTTCCTTTTAAAGTAACGGTGACAGCAAAGGGACAAATAACGTCCCCTAAAAATTTGCGAGATGTTAAATATGCGACAATGTTTACCGGGAAATCGTCGTATAAGCGTGTGTTATCACATGGGCATATTTTAGATGAAAACGGCCGGAAAATTGCTATGGATTTTTCTTTTTCAGCCAGGTTTTTACGAAAAATATAATTTGAAAGAGGACTCCAATTTTTTGGATGTCTTTTTTTTATAATTTCAGTTGACTATTCTGTTATATCTGTTTATATTGTTTATATACAGATGTAACGAATGGAGGGATGCTACATTGTGAATATCATTATTTCGAATGCTTCCGATGAGCCGATTTACATACAAATTGTCAATCAATTAAAAGAGGCAATCGTCAAAGGCGAACTAGTTGAAGCAGAGCCGTTGCCATCGATTCGAAATTTGGCCAAAGAGCTGAAAATCAGTGTTATTACGACAAAGCGCGCCTACGATGAGCTTGAAAAGGAAGGGTTCATTGAGACCGTAGCCGGAAAAGGCTCGTTTGTCGCAGCCATCAACAAAGAAATGCTGCGGGAAACAAAGCTCAAAATCGTGGAAGAAAATTTAACCGACGCGAGCACAACAGCAAAACTTATCGGGCTGACATTAGTAGAATTGCAGGAAATGCTGAAGCTTATTTATGAGGAGTGAAAAAATGGATAATATTTTGCAGATCAGTAATTTATCAAAGACCTATAAAGATTTTTCCTTAAAAAATATCAATATTTCCCTTGAACGCGGCTATATTATGGGGTTCATCGGACCTAACGGGGCAGGGAAAAGCACAACAATTAAACTAATCATGAACTTAATCAAAAAGGACAGCGGCGAGATTCGTATTTTTGGGATGGAAAATGAAAAAAATGATCTTGCGATAAAAGAAAGAATCGGCTTTGTCTATGATGAAAATCATTTTTATGAAGAATTAACGGTTTTAGAAATGAAAAAAATGATCAGCCCGTTTTACAAGAGATGGGATGAAGATGCTTTTCAAAAATACATGAAGGAATTCAATTTGCCGTTAAAAAAACAAATTAAGCACTTGTCAAAGGGGATGAAGATGAAATTTTCCCTAGCGATTGCCTTGTCACATCATGCCGAACTTTTCATTATGGATGAACCGACATCAGGGTTGGATCCGCTTGTAAGAAGTGAATTATTGGAAATTCTCCAAATGGTTATTCAGGATGAAAATAATTCTGTTTTCTTTTCCACGCATATAACGTCTGATTTGGATAAAATCGCCGATTATATTACGCTTATTCAAAACGGGAAAATCATTTTGAAAGAGACGAAAGATCAGCTGTTAGATCAATATTTTGTTCAATCTCATTTCCGCTGCTCTTTAAATTGGGTTATCTGAAAGCAAAAATGGTCAATTTCCTTTTATTCTTCCTGTTCTTTTTCGGCGGGAATATCATCATAAATGATCTCGCTCAGAATACCTTTTTGCAAAACATTCTGTATTTCTTTACAGAACTTTCAGACTTTCAATTAACGGTCATGTTGGTCATTCCGATGCTGCTCTTCTTGATGATATTTTATTTTCTTTCGCTTACTTTTTATCGAAACAGAGAGTTTTAAACCGATCCGCAAGCCTGTATGCTTGCGGATTTTTTAAGCCTGAACTTTGAAAAGCAAAGAATTCCGTCCAACTGATAGAGTTCAATATCATGCCACTTATGATAGAATATTATTAGACATCTATTTATGAATGATATTATCCGAGTATAGTGCTAATTTTACTTTACCAAAATAGGGAGAAGTTTATCTTGATTCTAGTTTACATAATAACTATTATCCGAACTTGAATTAACGAAACAGAATATGTCTCATAATAAAAGTATACTTAAGATATTGAG
>JAGKQJ010000133.1 GCA_017898095.1 Bacillaceae bacterium Marseille-Q3522
ATTCCAGTCAGTTTAATACTGGACACGTTAATAAAATATATGTTTACTACCAACAAATTGCTTCTTTTTGGATCAGAAATATTACAATTCATTATTCTTTGCATTTACCTGCACAAATCAAATGAAAGATTCGAAATCATCTACTTCCCTGTAACATCAACAGAAATTTTCTTTTACCTCGTACTCTACCTATTATTTATGGGGACATATATATTAGGAGAAAAACTTAAAAAAATTGAAAACGACAACAAAACCAGCATTCATTGAATATTTCAGTTTGCGGCAGGGATCGGAACTTTAATATTTAAAAATGGGCTAATAAAAAAATCCTGATTTTTCATTCATACATAGAAAAATCAGGATTTTAACATCCAAGTTATGTCGCAAGATCCCAATAAGTTTACAACACATTAAAATAACGTGCTTCGGGATGGGAAAAGACGATTGCTGTTACGGCTGCTTCCGGTTCCATCATAAAGCCTTCCGTTAAATGAAGACCGATTTGTTCCGGTTTAAGCAAATTGAATAATTTCGTCTGGTCCTCCAGGTTCGGGCATGCCGGATAGCCGAAGGAAAAGCGCTGCCCCTGATATTTTGCCTGAAACCGTTCTTGCATTGTAAAATCAGGGGCATCAGGAAAGCCCCACTGGTCGCGCATTAATTGGTGAACACGCTCCGCAAATCCTTCGGCAAATTCGAGCGCTGCTGCCTGGAGGGCATGGCTCTCGAAATAATGTCCGTCTTCTTTCAAGCGGTTTGCATGCTCCCGGATATTTTTCCCGGCAACAACTGCAAACATGCCGACATAATCAATCTTACCGCGATCTTTCGGACGCAAATAATCAGCGAGACAAAGATACGATGCTTTTTCCTGCCGCGGAAAAGAAAAGCGTTCGATTTCTTCAGAGGGATTTTCCGGATCGTATATAATCACATCATTTCCTTGCGATTGAGCAGGGAAAAATTGATACACTGCCGCCGGTTCAATTAAATGTTCTTTTTTCGCATCGGCGATTAACTGATGAACACGCTGCTTTAAGGCAAGCGCTTTTTCATCGCCTTCCGCCAATAATTTGCCTACTTTGCCTTTCAAACCGAGATGATGGCCCAACAGCATTTCCATGTTGACATATGGCTCAATATATGAAATATCATAGTTCCGCAATACATGCCGCTTGCAATCAGCAGGCGAAAAAACAGGCGCTTCTTTTATCTGCGATTTGACTGCAGAAGGTTTTTTGTCCGGTTTGACAATCGTTTGCGCAATTTTCTCCTGCTTCAACCGTCTCGCAATTGTTTCTTCGATTATTTTCGCACGCTCTTCTTCTTTTTGCAGACGGTTTGAAAGTGCCAGACCATCCATCGCATCTTTTGCATACAGGACAATTCCTTCATATTCAGGTGAAATTTTATTCACTGTAAATTTTCGCGACAGTGCAGCACCGCCGACTAATATAGGTATTTCAATACCCGCTTCCTTTAAATCCTGTGCCGTCACAACCATTTGCTGTGCTGATTTGACGAGCAGACCGGATAAGCCGATTAAGTCGGGCTTTTCTTTCTTGACCGTTGCGATTAAGTCTGCCGGTGCCACTTTAATGCCCAGATCAACGACGTGATAACCGTTATTGCTTAAAATAATATCAACCAAATTTTTTCCAATATCATGGACATCTCCTTTTACCGTTGCTAAAATGATTTTCCCTTTTCCGGAACCATCCTCTTTTTTCTCCATATATTGTTCTAAAAAGGCTACTGACGTTTTCATTACTTCGGCACTTTGCAGCACTTCAGCGACAATCAGCTGGTTATCGTTAAAAAGGCGGCCAACTTCAGCCATCCCTGCCATTAACGGTCCGTTAATGATCGCAAGCGGCGTCGGATATTCATTTAAAGCGAGTACTAAATCGTCCAACAACCCTTCTTTTGTTCCTTCAATGACATAATGGGCTAATCGTTCTGAGAGGCTAAGTTGCTGCGTTACAACTTTTTTTGTCTTTTTTTTATCACGGTAAAAGTCAGTAAAAGCGGTTAATGCCTGTTCACTGGTTGCAAATAACAATTCCTCGGCAAGTTTATTTTCTTTTTCCGAAATCGAGGCAAAGCGCTCCAGCTTTTCTGTATTGACGATAGCATAATCAAGGCCCGCTTTTGTACAATGATACAAAAACACAGAGTTTAGCACTTCCCGTCCGGCAGGAGGTAATCCGAACGATACATTGCTGATACCTAAAATAGTCTGGCATTGCGGAAGCTTTTCTTTAATCAGGCGGATTCCTTCAACCGTCTCTTTCGCTGCGCGAAAATATTGTTCATCTCCCGTTCCGGCGGGAAATACAAGCGGGTCAAAAATAATATCATTCGGCGGAATATGATATTTTTCCACGAGAAGTTGATACGAACGCAATGCGACTTCAAGTTTCCGCTTGGCAGTTACGGCCATGCCTGTTTCATCAATTGTCCCGACCACAAGGGCGCCGCCATATTTGCGGACGAGTGGAGAAATTTTTTCAAACCGCTCTTCGCCGTTTTCGAGGTTCACGGAATTAATAATACTTTTCCCTTGAATATAGGTGAAAGCTTTTTCTATCACAGCATCGTCGGTAGAATCGATCATTAGGGGAACTTTTACTTTTTTGACCACTTCCTGAACAAAAGCTTCCATGTCCTCTAATTCTTCCCTGTCGGGATCGGCAAGGCAAATATCGATAATATGCGCTCCGTTTTTTACTTGCGCGCGGGCAATTTCGCTTGCCTCTTCATATTTTCCCTCTGCGATCAGACGTTTGAATTTACGGGAGCCAATCACGTTCGTTCTTTCTCCGACAAATAGCGGCCGCACACTTTGATCCTCATAAACAAATGGTTCAATCCCGGAGACAGCATGAGGGTGGGAGCTCTGCCATCTACGCGGTTTAATCCCTGTTAACGCATTTTTAAGAGCTTTGATATGGGCAGGAGTTGTCCCACAACAACCGCCTGCAACATTTATCCAGCCTTTTTCTGCAAATGCCTTCATTTTTGCAGACAGGGTTTGCGGCGATTCATGATAATGCCCTTCCTCGTCCGGCAAACCGGCATTCGGATAACAACTGACGGCAGATGTTGCAAGCTTAGACAACGCCCGGAGATGGTCCGACATAAATTCCGGTCCGGTGGCACAATTCAAACCGACGGCAACAGGACTCATATGCTCGACTGAAATATAAAATGCTTCGATGCTCTGCCCTGCGAGTGTTGTCCCCATCGGTTCAATGGTACCGGAAATGATAAGAGGAACTTTTTTCTGTAATTGCTCGAATGCAGCAGAAATGCCAAGAAACGCCGCTTTAACATTTAATAGATCCTGTGAAGTTTCCAACAACAATAGATCAACATTTCCGCGGATCAGTCCGCGTGCCTGTTCTTCATAGCTCTCTTTGATTTGCTCAAACGTTGCTCCACCTGTTACAGACAACGTTTTTGTTGTCGGTCCCATGGAGCCGGCCACAAAGCGCGGTTCCGCTTCAGTGGAAAATTCTGCAGCAACCTTTTTTGCAATTTGCGCCGCCCGGAAATTAAGTTCTTCTGCTAAATGTCCAAGATTGTATTCATCCAGCACGATCTTTGTTGCGCCGAACGTATTGGTTTCTACTACATCTGCACCTGCTGAAAAATAAGCGCGGTGAATTTTTTCGACAATGTTGGGTCTGGTCAAAGTTAAATATTCATTGCACCCTTCGTACGCTTCTCCGCCAAAATCTGCCGCTGTTAATTGTTCTGCCTGCAGCATTGTCCCCATTGCTCCGTCTAAAATGATGATTTTTTTCTGCAGCTGCTGTTCAAATAATGTTTGCCCCATTGGTGACTTTCTCCTTTGTCTGTATATATTTCGTACACTCCACCGTTAAATCATAGCGCACGAAAGGAGTGATTAAATAGATACCTTTAAAATAAGCAAGTGCCGTATCGATTAGCGCCTTTGAAATAGCGAGGCTCTCTGCTTTTGTCTGTTCCGGATCATCCTTTGCTTTTTCCATCGTTTTTAAAATATCCTCTGTTAATTGTATACCAGGAACTTCATGATGCAAGAAATTGGCATTGTTAAAGCTTGTCAACGGCATGATTCCGATATAAATCGGCACTTGCAATTGTTTCGTCGCTTCATAAACCTCTTCGATTTTTGCTTCACTAAAGAGCGGTTGTGAAATAAAATAATCGGCTCCGCTTTGCAGTTTTTTTTCGAGACGTTTGACGCCTTTATCCAAGTAGCGGACATTCGGATTAAAAGCAGCGGCAACGGAAAAATTTGTTTTCTTGCGCAATGATTTTCCGGAAAGGGAAATGCCCTCATTAAATTGTTTGATCATCTGGATAAGATCAAGCGACGATATATCATATACCGAGGTTGCCCCCGGGAAGTCGCCGATTTTCGTCGGATCTCCCGTAACGGCTAATACCTGATTAATGCCTAATGCATCAAGCCCCATAAGATGGGATTGCAAACCGATAAGATTACGGTCACGGCATGTAATATGGACAAGCGGCCGTACCTCGTAACGTTCTTTTAAGATCGAAGCCATCGCCATATTGCTGATTCTCGGGGATGCCAAAGAATTATCTGCCATTGTAATCGCATCGACATTTGCTCGTTTCAGCGCTTCTATTCCTTCAAAAAATCTTTCTGTTTGTAAATGCTTTGGTGTATCAAGCTCAGCAATGATCGATGTCCGCTCTTTTACGATTGCATGAAGCGGGGACTCCTCCTCTCGATATGGAGAAACAATTTCAATCTTTGCTTTCTTTTGTTTTAGTTTTTTTTCTGTGATAGGAGTAAAAGTACCGACTCCTTCCCTGATTGCCTTTACGTGAGCAGGCGTTGTACCGCAACAGCCGCCGATTAAGCGCACCCCTTGTTCGATAAATTGAACGGCACAATTTTTAAAATATTGCGCATTATTTGTAAATACAAACTTGCCATCCTCATAATCAAGTAAACTTGCATTGGGGTAAGCAGATAAATAAGCATGATCAGGTAAGGCAATATTTTCAAAGGATTGAATCATATGATGGGGACCGAGCCGGCAATTTAAACCGATCACATCTGCGCCTAAAACTTCCAATTGTTTGAAACCGTCTGTCAAACTGGTACCGTTTTGCAGCACTCCCGGTTCAATCAGGGAAAAATGAGCAATGATTGGTAATGTTGTTTCTTTTCTCGCGATTTGCAGCACCGCATACAATTCTTCCGCATCATAATAGGTTTCTAGTAAAATGCCATCTACCCCTTCATTAAGGAGATGAAAAAGCTGCTCTCTGAACGCCCGTTTAATTTCCGACAGTGTCAGATCATTTTTGCGGAATCCGCGGTAGCCCCCCATCGAACCGAGTACAAAAGCCTTGTCTTGTGCTGCTCTGCGTGCGATTTTTACCGATTCTCTATTTATTTCTTTTACTTGTTCTTCCAAACCGTAAAGACTTAATTTATAATAATTGGCTCCATAGCTGTTTGTTTGAATCACATCCGCTCCTGCCTGTATGTACGCCTGATGAATGTGAAAAATATCCTCCGGGTGAGACAGGTTAAACTCTTCATAACAATTATCCTTGCCGTAGGAATAAAGCAGTGTTCCCATTGCCCCGTCCGCTACCAGTACCTGAGATTTCAAACGTTCTTTCAATGTCATACAACAACACACCTTTGCTCATTTTATATTAGCCATCATATAGAAATTAATTACTCAAATCTAGCATTCTTATAACTGGGAATCAGAAGTATTCCCATCAAAGAAAAGAAAAAAGACTTCTACATAAGAAGAAGTCTAATTGTAAACATTCTTCTTATCTTTCTGCCCGTTTAAAGGCAAGCTGGATTTAGCACCGTGTCATAAAATGACGGGTTGCTGAGGCGTCTTCGGGCCAGTCCCTCGACCTCTCTCGATAAGAATTCATTATTTAATTTTTCGAAAGAACCAGCCTCCTGACCGGCCGCTTTCTATCTTATATTGTCATGTTTTGATCACGAACAATTTGGTTATTAATAAATGTACATGACAATCGGCAAATTTGCAAGACTAAATTTTTCTTATTGGTTATAGCCTCATAAAGCGATCCTTCCTTCAGAGCGGTATTACTACTGCCCCTGTGATAAATTTACAGTCACCTCAAGACTGCTCCTTTTTCTCTTTCCACATTCCGATGACTTTTCCGTTTTCTTGTTCATCTATGATAAAGGAGCCGTTTGAATAACGGTCGTTAAATCGTAAAGAGGACGGATCAATCATCTCTTTTTTTCCTTTTTCTGTGTGAATAAACAGTTGATCGTCCTTTTCAACGAATTCAAAGCCGGTAACGCGATGTGGGTGTGCTTTTAATTCTCTTAACAAGACAACTCCTCTTTTTGCACGGGTTGTCCTTTCAAACTCATTAAGCTTCATTTTCTTTATTGCTCCGCGCTGGGTGACAAGGACAATCGCCTCCACGCTATTGCTGTCGATCAGTTTTCCGCCGGCAACATAATCATTGTCTTTCAAATTGATTCCTTTTACTCCTGCGGCTCGCGGACCGACCGGATTGATGTCTGCTTCATTAAACCAAAGGGCGTACCCATTTGCAGTCACTAAAAATAAATCTTTATTCCCGTCACTGAAATGGACCTCGACAACTTCGTCATTTCCTTTCAAGTTTACAGCTACAAGTGGTTTTGAGTAACGTTGTGCCTGATATTGATTTAACTCTGTTTTTTTTACCATTCCATTTTTTGTAATGAATAGCAAATATCCAGGTTCATTAAAGTCCTTTACCGGGATCGCCTGAATAACCGATTCATCACGTTCAATTGGAATAATATTTGCGATATGCTGTCCGGTATCTTTCCAGCGTATGTCCGGAAGCTGGTGCACCGGGCAATAGAGATAATTTCCTTTATTCGTAAATAACAAGACAACATCTGTAGTATTCACGTTTAATTGGAAGAGCAGGCGGTCGGAATCTTTCATACCGAAGTCCTGTCCGTTTGATGCTGCAAAAGAACGCTGGCTGGTTCGTTTTATATAGCCTTCTTTTGTCACTGTTACGATCACATCTTCACTTGCGACTAATACTTCCAGGTTTATTTTTATTTCTTCAATCTCTGCTTCAATTTTTGTCCGTCTTTCGTCGGAAAATTGCTTTCTCACCGCTTTTAAATCTTTTTTGATGACGGTGATTAGCTTTTTTTCACTATTTAATATGTCTGTTAATGCGGTGATTTTCTCCTTCAATTCCTGTGCTTCTTCGGTTAAAGCAGTGATATCGGTATTGGTCAGCCGGTATAGCTGCAGGGAGACGATTGCTTCCGCCTGCGGCTCAGTGAAAGAGTATTTTTCCATTAAATTATTTTTTGCATCGCGTTTATCTTTTGATGCTCTAATGGTGGCAATGACTTCGTCAAGGATGGATAGTGCTTTTATTAATCCTTCAACGATATGGGCACGATCCTTCGCCTTCTGTAAATCAAATTGTGTCCGTCTTGTGACGACTTCTTTCTGGTGGCCGATATATGCATCAAGCAGCTCCCTTAACCCCATTAATTGCGGACGCTTATGTTGAATCGCAACCATATTAAAGCTGTATGATATTTGCAGGTCACTATTTTTAAATAAGTAATTTAACACACCTTCCGCATCTGCTTCTTTTTTTAATTCGATTACGATGCGCAAGCCTGTTCGGTCGGTTTCATCGCGGACCTCGGCAATTCCTTCCACTTTGCGGTCGAGGCGGAATTCGTCGATTTTTTTCACAAGGTTTGCCTTGTTAACTTCGTAAGGAATTTCCGTAATAACGATTTGCTGCTTTCCGCCGCGTACGGTTTCGATTTCCGTCTTTGCGCGGACGATCATTTTTCCTTTGCCCGTTTCGTATGCTTTCTTGATTCCTTCCGCACCTTGAATAATACCACCTGTCGGGAAGTCGGGCCCTTTAATGATTTCCATTAAATCCTCCACCGTGCAAAGCGGATGATCCATGCGGTAGATCACCCCGTCAATGATTTCCGGAAGATGGTGCGGCGGAATATCCGTAGCATAGCCCGCAGAAATCCCGGTGGAACCGTTGACAAGTAAATTAGGAAACATCGCCGGCAATACAACGGGTTCATTCGAGGTATCATCAAAATTCGGTACAAAATCAACGGTCCGCTTGTCAATATCACGCAAAAGCTGAGCGGAAATGCTCGACAGGCGCGCTTCCGTGTAACGCATTGCCGCAGGAGGATCGCCGTCAATGCTCCCGTTGTTACCGTGCATTTCGATTAACAAATTGCGCAGCTTCCAATCCTGGCTCATCCGCACCATTGCATCGTATACAGAAGTATCTCCGTGCGGATGATAATTGCCGATCACATTTCCGACTGTTTTTGCTGCTTTACGGAAGCCTTTTTCATGGGTATTTCCTTCGACATGCATGGCATAAAGAATACGGCGTTGAACCGGCTTTAAACCGTCGCGCGCATCCGGCAGCGCCCGTTCTTGAATAATATATTTACTGTAGCGTCCAAAACGGTCGCCCATTACTTCCTCCAGAGGGAGGTCGAGTAGTTTTTCCTTTGCACTCATCTGCTACATCTCCTCTGTTCGTAAAATATTTTCATTTTCAAGAATGTTTCCGTCTTCCTCTAAGCCGAATTCCACATGTGCTTCAATCCATTTCCGCCGCGGTTCCACTTTATCCCCCATTAGGGTTGTAACACGCCTTTCTGCTCTTGCAGCATCATCGATACGTACACGGATAAGCGTCCTCGTTTCCGGATTCATCGTTGTTTCCCATAACTGGTCGGCATTCATTTCTCCAAGCCCTTTATAGCGTTGGATGATATAGCCTTTCCCGACCTTTTTAATGGAAGTCTGTAATTCATCATCACTCCACGCATATTGAATAACTTCTTTTTTTCCCGTTCCTTTGCTCACTTTATAAAGCGGCGGTAGGGCAATGAACACTTTTCCCGCCTCGACAAGCGGCTTCATATAACGGTAAAAAAAGGTTAATAACAGTACTTGAATATGGGCACCGTCTGTATCGGCATCTGTCATAATAACGATTTTTTCATAGTTGATATCCGCCAAATTGAAATCCGCTCCGACACCGGCTCCGATGGCATGAATGATTGTATTAATTTCTTCATTTTTAAAGATGTCGGCAAGCTTTGCTTTTTCAGTATTGATAACTTTTCCGCGCAGCGGAAGCACAGCCTGAAACCGTCGGTCGCGTCCCTGTTTTGCGGAACCGCCTGCAGAATCCCCTTCAACAAGATACAGTTCATTTTTTTGCGGGTTTCTTGATTGAGCCGGCGTTAATTTCCCCGATAAAACTGTTTCGGAACGTTTTTTTTTCTTGCCGCTTCTTGCTTCTTCTCTTGCTTTGCGGGCAGCTTCGCGGGCCTGGTATGCTTTGATTGATTTTTTGATTAGTAACGAGCTTATATCCGGATTTTCTTCTAAAAAATATGCTAAATGCTCCGATACGACAGAATCGACTGCCGATCTTGCCTCACTTGTGCCCAGTTTTCCTTTTGTCTGTCCTTCGAATTGCAGTAAGTCTTCAGGGACACGAACAGAAATGATTCCGGTAAATCCCTCACGAATATCAGTGCCTTCCAAGTTTTTATCTTTTTCTTTTAATAAATTAACTTTACGGGCGTATTCATTAAAAATACGTGTCATTGCTGTACGCGCACCGGCCTCATGTGTTCCACCATCTTTTGTGCGGACATTGTTAACAAAGGATAGGACATTTTCCGAATAGCCGTCATTGAATTGAAAAGCGAACTCTACCTCAATTCCATTCTGCTCGCCCTCTAAACTTACAGCCGGGTGCAGGACATCTTTTTCTTCATTTAAATATTGCACAAAAGATGTAATCCCTTTTTCGTAATGAAAGACTTCTTTTTCATTGGATCGTTCATCGGTGATTTCAATTTTTAACCCTTTTAACAGGAAGGCAGATTCACGGAGACGTTCGCAAAGCGTTTCATAATTAAAGGTGGTCGTCGAAAATATTTTTTTATCAGGTTTAAAATGAACGGTCGTACCTGTTTGCTTACTGGTTCCTATTTTATTTAAAGTGGTAACCGGTTTGCCGCCGTTAGCAAATTTTTGCTCATAAATGAAGCCGTTTCGTTTTATTGTGACAGTTAATTGTTCCGATAAAGCATTGACAACGGAAGCACCGACACCGTGCAATCCGCCGCTCGTTTTATAACCGCCCTGGCCGAATTTCCCACCGGCATGAAGCACAGTGAAAATTACTTCTGTTGTCGGTTTCCCCGTTTTGTGGATCCCCGTAGGCATTCCTCTTCCATTATCGCGGACTGTTATGGATTGATCTTTATGTATCGTAACGATGATGTGATCGCCATATCCGGATAATACTTCATCGACGGAATTATCGACAATTTCATAAACAAGATGATGCAGACCGCGCGCATCCGTACTGCCAATATACATGCCCGGACGTTTTCTTACAGCTTCAAGCCCATCTAATACTTGAATCGCATCATCATTGTATTCAAATTTGTGTTCCACTGACATTCCCCTTTCTATCTCTTACCCGTTTTACTATCTTTTTCGGTTATTGTCAACTTTTTCTCGATTGGACTGCTTGTTTTTTATGCTTATTCGCGGTTCTTAATAAAACGTTTCTGAGCAGCAAAGTTAAGAACTGCTGCATTATTCTTTTGAAATCGAGAACGAATTCAATGAGAATCCGTTTTACCGTTGTTTCCTTTTTCATATTAATATCGGTTTTGTTTATAAAAATGTTATCGGATTAAGGTGAGATTGTTTTTGCGCATCCATTTCACTATGATGTTCGTTGTTTGTTATTACAACTTATTCCGTGATAAGACTTTGAAAAATGATCATTATTACTTTTTTCGCTATAGAACGGTGAAATCCTTTTATAAATACTCCCAGAAATCTCGACAGTTTTCACAGAAATATTAAAAACAAATGTTCTTAGTTTAATTATAGAACATTTGTT
>JAGKQJ010000134.1 GCA_017898095.1 Bacillaceae bacterium Marseille-Q3522
CATTATGGACATTCGCAATGATCTTTGTTTTAGCAGCATGTACAGCAGGGACCAGCGGAACAGATACTGCCGCGGAAAAAGACAGCTTGGTTATAGGATTTGAGGCGGATGCCGTAACGTTAATAGCGAATACCGATGTGAACTATGTGACAGATGCACAAATTCGAAACATATATGATCCATTGATCGTGAGAGATGGGGAAACAGGCGAGTTTCTTCCGTATTTAGCGGAAGAATGGGAAAACATCGACGAGCTGACGTGGCGCTTGAAATTAAAAGAAGGTGTCAAATTCCATAACGGAGCCGATTTTAATGCCGAATCCGTTAAATTCAGCATTGATTATATTTTGGATGAAGCGAATCAATCTTTTTACCGTTCCAGATGGGCAAATGTTCAAGAAGTAACGGTTATTGGCCCGTATGAAGTGGAAATAAAAACGTCTAAACCATTTCCAAGTATGATCGACCGCATTGCCGGGGATTTACTTGTGATGGAACCGGGTTATGTCGAAGAAGTCGGTGTGGAACAGGCGGCAAAAGAACCAATTGGAACAGGCCCGTATAAATTTGCCGAGTGGTCACGTGACAATTATCTTAAATTAGAAGCAAATGATGATTATTGGCAAGGTGCTCCTGCAATAAAAAATCTTGAGTTCCGATATATACCGGAGTTCAGTTCAAGAATGTCTGCTTTCTTAAGCGGCGAGATTGATTTGTTTAAAAATATTCCCGTTGATTCCGTATCAGAAATTGAAAATGCGGACGATGCGGTATTAGGTGAGGTTTCCTCCTCCCGTATTAACTATTTAGCATTAAATACTTTTCATGAAGGACCGCTGCAGGATGAAAGAGTTCGGGAAGCGATCAATTATGCTGTTAACGTAGATGATATTTTGGAAAATGTGCTAAACGGTTATGGAACCAAAATGACCGGACCGCTTTCAGACATTAATTCAGGGTATGTCGAAACCGAAGATTATGGTTATGATCCTGATAAAGCAGTCCAGCTTATCGAGGAAGCAGGTTATGATCCGGCATCTCTTACGTTGACATTAGATACCCCGAACGGGCGTTATCCGATGGATTCCCAAGTAGCACAGGCAATTGCCGCACAATTACAGGAAATCGGCATTACGGTAAATGTGCAAGTCAATGAGTGGGGCAATCATTTGGAAAAAATCCAGAACCGCGAAATGGGAGATATGTTTATCTTAGGATGGGGACCGGCATTCGAAGCCCAATCCACGATCGAAAACTTATTTACAATGAATGCGCCATACAGCAGTTTTTATGAAGCAAGTATCGAGCAGAAAATTCACGAAACAAGTGCATTGTTCGATCCTGAAGCAAGATTCGAAGGATTTGCGGAACTGCAGCATGAATTGGTGGATCAGGCTGCATGGGTACCACTGTGGCGCCAGGCTGACTTGTACGCCGTGAGAAAAGGGCTGAATTTTAATCCGAGAATTGATGAAGAAATTCTCGTATTTGAAATGGCTTGGGAGTGACCGCTTTTCTGAAAGATTAAAAAACTCAGGAAATCAGGTGGGCGGACTCTCCCCCGCCTGATGAAAATTCCCATCTGCGCTACGTTTATAGGCGGAGGTCTCCACCTTTCAAACATGGAAAGATAAGGTCGGAGAGGGTTTCGTTTTCCTTCTCCGAAGCTTAACTAAACATCCAGGACCCGTTGCTCGCAAAATTCAGATGAATATCAAAATTCTGATGAAATTATTATTTTCATATCAAACAACCATGACCCGCAGGTCACAAACTCGAATGAAAATATAACTTCATCTCAAACAGACCGGTTATCGAAACAAACTAGAAATTGATAGAAGTGAACAGGCTCCTAAATGAAGGGAGGAAGTTATTTATGCTGGATTTTATTATCAAAAGAATTTTACAAGGTGTATTGGTTGTCTTTTTAGTACTTACTGCCGTTTTCTTTTTAATGCGTTTGTCCGGGGATCCGGTGACGCTCTACTTACCATCGGATGCACCAAGGGATCAAATCGAAGCGTTTCGCGAACAGCTGGGGCTTAACCGGCCGCTTTATGTTCAATATGGCGAATATATGAAAAATGCCCTGCAGGGTGATTTTGGCGAATCATTAAGAAGCCGGGACAATGCATTGCAATTAGTAATAGCCAGGCTTCCTGCGACATTTCAGCTTGCCGTTTCCGCTTTATTACTATCCTTAATCATTGCGATCCCGCTCGGGGTGCTTTCTGCCTATTATCGCAATTCTTTTTTTGACCGGATTGCAGTCGGACTAACGGTTGTAGGGCAGGCAATACCGACATTTTGGATGGGGCTGATTCTGATTTTTTTATTTGCCGCACAGTTAAAAATTTTTCCATCCGGAGGCGGCGGCACACCGGTACATCTTATCCTTCCAACGTTAACATTGACAGCGTACAGTGTTGCCAGATTTACCCGTTTTACGAGATCGGCCATGCTTGATGTACTGCAAAAAGATTTTATCAGAACGGCGAAAGCTTCAGGTGTACCTACTTTCCCGCTTATCATGCGCTATGCGTTAAAGAATTCCCTGATTCCGATTATTACCTTAGTCGCGCTCGATTTAGGGGAATTACTTGGCGGTGCTGTTATAACAGAAGTAGTGTTTGCCTGGCCGGGTGTCGGCAGGTTATTAGAACAATCGCTGATGAACCGCGATTTTCCGGTTGTACTTGCCGGTGTGTTTATTATCGCATTAATCTATACCATTATTAATTTTATAGCAGATGTATTATATGCGTATGTGAATCCGCAAATACGAGTGAAGTAGGTGGAAAAATGGCATCGAGTCTTCTAAAAAATAAACAAGTTTTAGCTGAGAATGATGTTGATTTTTCGAAAAAATCGAATATTGCCGTGTTCTTTTCTAAACTGTCTAGAAACTGGACTGGGGTGCTGGGATTTCTCATTATTGTCTTTTTAATTTTTCTTAGTATTTTTGCTCCATTAATCACTCCTTTTGACCCTTTAAAGGCAGTGTTAAGTGATAAACTGCTGCCGCCGATGGCGGAGGGCCATTTATTAGGCACGGATCAATTGGGGAGGGATCTTTTCTCAAGAATAATCATGGGAGCGAGAATTTCTGTTGTGATTGGACTTGCCACCGTTTTAATCGCCGGATTAATCGGAACGGTTATTGGTATTTTAGCCGGGTATTTCAGAGGCTGGCTGGATGCCATTTTAATGAGAGTGGTCGATGTGCAATTAAGCTTCCCGTTTATTCTCCTAGTTCTTGTCATTAATGCGATTTTGGGAGCGGGCTTAAGAAATATTATTATTTCGCTGGCAATTGGCGGCTGGGTGATTTTTGCCCGCGTTATCCGAAGCGAAGTGTTGGCGCTGCGGGAAAAAGAATTTATTACGTCTTGTGTGGCAACAGGCGTTCCCCGCTGGGAAATTCTCATCAAACATATTGTCCCAAATTTATTCACGCCAATCATTATACTTGCTTCCTTGCAAATTGGTTCTTTCATTATTGCGGAAGCATCTGTAAGTTTCTTAGGTTTTGGTGTGCAGCCGCCGACACCTGCGTGGGGAAATATGTTAAATGAAGGAAAAGATTATATTTTCAGTTCATGGTGGTTAATTACGTTTCCCGGACTTGCCATTATTATCACAGCGCTGGGAATCAATTTGTTTGGCGACTGGCTGCGGGATAAATTGGATCCGGAGTTAAAAGGGGAATGACAGGGGGGAAATGAATGTCTCAGGCACTATTGGAAGTAAAGGATTTAAAAATACAATTTAAGAGCGGGGAAGGAACCGTTCAGCCGATCCGGGGAGTGAATCTGACCATCGGCAAAGGAGAGACACTTGGTGTCGTCGGTGAATCTGGCAGCGGCAAAAGTGTAACTTCACTCGCCATTATGGGACTGCTTCCTGCTAAAAAAAGTAAAATTGTCTCCGGAGAGATTATTTTTAACGGAAAAAGTTTAACAAATCTGAGTGACCGGCAATACCGGAAAATTCGCGGCAATGACATTTCGATGATCTTTCAAGAGCCGATGACATCACTAAATCCTGTGTTTACGATCGGTGAGCAGCTAAGTGAACCGTTAAAAAGGCACCGGAAAATCACAAAAAAGGAAGTAAAGGAAGCTGTTATCGAGGTTTTAAAACAGGTTGGAATCCCTAGAGCGGAACAAATTATTCACGAATATCCCCATCAATTATCCGGGGGAATGAGGCAAAGGGTAATGGTTTCCATGGCACTGCTTTGCCAGCCGCAGTTAATGATTGCCGATGAACCTACAACCGCTTTGGATGTGACGATTCAGGCGCAAATATTGGATTTATTGAAAGAAATAAAACAGAAAAACGATATGAGCCTCATGCTAATTACGCATGATCTCGGTGTTGTTGCGGAAATGTGTGACAGGGTTGTTGTCATGTATGCCGGCGAAATTGTCGAGGTGGCGGAAATCAATGAACTTTTTGACCGGCCGTTGCATCCTTATACGCAAGGATTGATTGAATCCCTACCAACGAACAATAAGCGGAAAAAGCGACTTTCTTCGATAAAAGGGCAAGTGCCGAAGCCAAATGAGATAACAAAAGGCTGTATCTTTGCAAACCGCTGCCCGTTTGCCTTTGATAAATGTTTTGCTGAAGCCCCGCCTGTATTTTCAGAAGGGAACCATGTAAGTAAATGCTGGCTGAGGAAAGAAGGTGCGGCAGGCTAAATGAAAGACAATACATTGCTGGAAGTGCAACATTTAAAAAAATTTTATGAGATTCCACAAGGGATGTTTAAACAAAAAATTGTGGTAAAAGCAGTGAATGATGTCAGTTTTTCGATAAAAAAAGGCGAGACTTTTGCGCTGGTCGGTGAGTCGGGCTGCGGAAAATCAACAACTGGTAAAGCGATTCTGCGTCTCACAACGGCAACAGCAGGAAAAATTAATTTTAATGGTAAAAATATTTTAGAGCTTCCATATCGTGATATGCGTTCGTTGCGGAAGCAAATGCAAATGGTTTTTCAGGATCCGTATGCATCATTAAATCCTAAGAAGAAGATCCGGCAAATTTTAATGGAGCCATTAAGAGTACATGGTATATTTAATAAGAAAGAACGGCTTGACAAAATCAATGAGATCCTTGAAATAGTGGGTCTCTCGAAGGCGCATCTCAACCGTTATCCGCATGAATTTTCCGGTGGGCAGCGGCAGCGGATCGGCATTGCCCGGGCTGTTATTTTGCAGCCGGATTTTATTGTTGCCGATGAGCCGGTATCGGCATTGGATGTTTCCGTCCAGGCGCAAGTTATTAATTTAATGCTGGATTTACAAAAAGAATTTGCCCTGACTTATTTATTTATCTCGCATGATCTTAGTGTGATCGAACATATGACAGACAGAGTAGCCGTGATGTATTTAGGGGAAATTGTCGAGGTTGCCGAAACAGAAGAACTTTTCCGCAATCCGAAGCATCCATATACACAGGCCTTAATGTCGGCTGTTCCTGTCTCTCATCCGAAAGAAGAGAAAAAGCGAATTATTATAAAGGGAGATGTACCAAGCCCTGCGAATCCGCCTTCGGGGTGTTCCTTTCATACGAGATGTCCGTTTGCAATGGACATTTGCCGTCAAGTAAAACCGCAAGCAACGAGGTTTGCTGAGGGACATACGGCAAATTGCCATTTATATACAAAAACTAAGGAGGAATCTAACAATGTTATTAGAAATACCTAAAGAGGAATTTTTACAAAGGCAAAGTACATTTATCGAAAAATTTACGGAAAAAAGCTGCGATGCGGCTGTTATTTTTGCGGTAACCGATATTTTTTATTTGACAGGGTTTCATTTTCATCCGACAGAAAGACCGATCGGCTTATTTGTGGATCCGAATAAAAAATTGCATTTGTTCGTGCCGCAATTGGAGCATGAGCATGGGGAAGAGTACGCAGTTGTTGATTATGTTCACTCTTATCCTGAATATCCCGGCATTAAGCATCCAATGGAGAATTTTAAAGATTTATTAACGGAATATGGTTTTTCCGGAAAAACGGTCGGGTATGATGCAATCGGCTACGGTTCTTCAATGGGGTACCGCGGTCCGTCCGTCGATAAGCTGATTCAAGTGAAAGAATTTGTTTCCCTTAAAGGTGTTATAGAAGAAATGCGTTACATAAAATCGCCTAATGAAATTGAATTGATTAAGGAATCTTGCCGCTGGGGAAATCTGGCACACCGCCTGTTGCAAAAATATACAAAAGCAGGCTTAAGCGAAATCGAAATCACAACAAAAGCATCAACGGAAGCAACGATGGCGATGATTGAAACACTCGGCCCGGACTACAAGCCGCACGGCAGTACGGCACGTGCTATTTTCAGAGGGCAAATAGGTCCGGAATCTGCATTCCCGCATGCCGTTACCCGCAATATCATCTTGTCAAAAGGGGATACATTAGTTACAGGCGCCGCATCAAGTGTATTCGGTTATAACAGTGAGCTGGAGCGGACGATGTTTGTCGAAGAAGTTTCAAAAGAACAGGAAAAATATTTTAATTATATGTACGAAGCGCAGGAAGTGGCTTTTTCCGCGATTAAGCCGGGTGTGCCTTATTCTTCTGTGGAAGAAGCATTGCAAAAGTATTTTAAAGAAAATGGGATTACCGAATTAACCCGCCACCATACCGGTCACAACATCGGTCTTTTAGGGCATGAGGCACCGTTCTTTGATTTAGGAGACCATACGGAAATCAAGCCGGGAATGGTCGTAACGGTGGAACCGGGCTTGTATGTCAAAGGAATTGGCGGTTTCAGGCATTCAGATACGGTATTAGTAACGGAAGACGGCAATGAAAAATTAACGTATTATCCAAGAGACCTGGCATCATTGATATGTTAGAAGCCTGCATTCCCGGGAAATTAAAATCTTTATCAATAAAGTGAAACTTCCATCAGTGGGGGTTTTCGACGTACAGGACGTACTAGTGCCGACGTTGCAACAGGACGTTGCGGTCTTAGTCGGCCTTCATCCCCCACCTAAAATGATTGGTTTCACCTCTATTTTTGAGGTGGGGGTATTACTGCCCCTTAATCTGCGATAAAGGATTTCTTGAAATGAACGGTTTGAGGATTGCTATAATGATTCCAATGAGGCGAATACGGAAATCCTTTCCTATCAACCTTTTTCAATGCCTTGGAATAAAGACATCGGAAATTAGGTTAGAGGGGAACTCGGCCGCGAATTTATTCATGGATAAAATTTTTTAGATGCTTGTGAAAAAATGAATAGTAATCAGCCCACCAGTGAGGGGAATTGAATCATTTTGCAGAGAGGAGCGGAACAGATAACGGATTTGCCTGCTTGCTGCAATAATGATATATTTCCTCTCCGCTGATGGTCACATGGACAGCAGGGATCAGGAAAAGGTACAGATGAGAAAAATAGATTTGTGAAAAGCTCTGTAACTAATTTACAGAGCTTATACATTTTATTTTTAATATAATGAAAGAAAGTTTATTAATCGTTATAATTATTATAAATATAGAGAAGGAGGTTTTAATTTTGACTGCTCCATTTAAACATGAACCATTAACAGATTTTCAGATTGAAGCGAATCATAAGGCATTTGCGGCGGCTTTAAAACAGGTGGAAAGTGAATTAGGCAAGGATTATCCACTGGTGATCAATGGAGAAAAAGTTTTTACTGATGATAAACTGGTTTCCGTAAATCCGGCAAATAAACAACAAGTAATCGGAACAGTGTCAAAAGCAACAAAAGCTCATGTGGATCAGGCTATGGAAGGGGCGCTTGCTGCTTTTCAAACATGGAAGGCACTGGCGCCTGAAGCGCGTGCAGATATATTATTTAAAGCTGCCGCGATTACCCGCCGCCGGAAGCATGAAATATCCGCATGGCTGGCGTTTGAGGCAGGAAAACCGTGGAGCCAGGCCGATGGCGATACAGCGGAAGGTATTGATTTCCTTGAATATTATGGCCGGCAAATGCTTGAGCTTGCAAAAGGGAAAAAAATGAATGACCGTGTAAATGAGAAAAATACTTATTTTTATCAACCGATGGGGCCGGGTGTGACCATACCGCCATGGAATTTTGCATTTGCCATTGTCTGTGGTACAGTAGCAGCGCCGGTTGTAGCAGGAAATCCTGTCTTGCTGAAACCTTCGGAATATACCCCGGTAGTTGCTTATAAGCTGGTTGAAATTTTTGAAGAAGCAGGTTTGCCAAAAGGAGTGCTTCAGTATGTCCCGGGAGACCCGCTTGAGATCGGCGATTATCTTGTCGATCATAAGGAAACGCGTTTTATTAACTTTACTGGCTCACGTGCAACAGGGGTACGAATCTATGAACGTGCGGCGAAGGTACAGGAAGGGCAAAAATTTCTGAAACGTGTCGTGGCGGAAATGGGCGGAAAAGATACGATATTAGTAGATAACGATGCTGATCTGAACCTGGCGGCAGATGCGATTGTAAACTCGGCATTTGGCTTTTCGGGACAGAAATGCTCTGCCTGCTCAAGAGTTGTTATCCATGAGGAAGTCTATGAGGAAGTATTGGAAAAAGCAGTGGCAAAGACAAAAGAATTATCGATTGGCAACCCGGTTGAAGAGAATGTCTATATGGCTGCGGTCATTAACGAAAAGCAATTTGCTAAAATCAAAGATTACATTGAAATTGGTAAAGGAGAAGGCGAGCTTGTTTTCGGAGGAGAAACAGACGATTCGAAAGGCTATTTTGTCACCCCTACAATATTCAAGGATGTCGCTCCGGCAGCAAGAATCATGCAGGAAGAAATTTTCGGTCCGGTTGTCGCTTTTTGTAAAGCAAAGGATTTTGATGAGATGCTGGAAATTGCCAATAACACGGAATATGGCTTAACAGGTGCGTTGATTTCCAAAAATCGTGAGCATCTGGAGCGCGCACGTTATGAATTCCACGTTGGCAATCTATATTTTAATCGCGGATGTACGGCGGCAATCGTTGGTTACCAGCCGTTCGGCGGCTTCAAAATGTCCGGAACAGATTCGAAAGCAGGCGGACCGGACTATTTGCAGCATTTTATGGAAGCTAAAGTGGTATCAGAAACGTTTTAAATTTTTCTCTAAATTATGAAAACTGGAAATGGCTTTCGAAGGTATGAATCGAGTAATCCACATGGTTGAAAGGACTTTCGAAAGCCGCTTCCTTTTGATACAGATGGTATTTTCTTGTTAGCAGTTGAATAATCGGGGATATACAATTTTAATGCTGCAAAAGTTTGCTGCTTTATTATGAAATGTTTTAAGGGGTAAATCCTTCACCTCTAAGCGAAGCGTAGTTGGGATTTACCAAATCAGGTGGGATAGAGTTCCCGCCTGATTCCCGGAGTTCCTGCCCTTGATGAAATGAGTTCACTTTCTTCGTGATAGAAAAAAAGGATTATAGTCTAGCCGGTGCTGACGGCAGATTTTCAACATTTTTAGTATTTTTTCACTTTGAATAAAGCAGCAAACAATAACCATGTGAAAGGACTTGCGAACATGACAAATGTAACGAGAGATTTTTTTATCGCTTTATCCAATAACAAGTTTCTAAACGAAAATGCAAAAAAATGGGGCTTTCGCCTTGGTGCGGAAAAGTTTGTCGCCGGGACAAATTTGGAAAGTGTCACAGAAAGCATTAAACAGTTAAATGCGCATGGCATTAGCGGCACCGTCGATAATCTCGGAGAATTTGTTTCCGATAAAGCGGAAGCCGGCGCGGCAAAAGAAGCAATCATCCGCATTTTAGAAAAAATAGATGCAGAAAATTTAGATTGCCATGTGTCAGTTAAATTAACGCAGCTCGGACTTGATATTGACCAGGATTTTTGTGTAGAGAGCATGAAGGAAATTTTAACTGCAGCTGAGAAATATGATATTTTTATTAATATCGACATGGAAGACTATTCCCGTTATGAACAGACAATCGAAGTTCTGAACATCCTGCGGAACGATTTTCAAAATGTCGGAACGGTCATGCAGTCCTATCTTCGCTGTGCATTGGAGGATTTGGACAAGCTTAAGGACGTACGAATCCGTCTTGTAAAAGGAGCTTATAAAGAAAGTCCGGAGGTTGCTTACCAAACGAAGGAAGAGATCGACCACAATTATATTAAAATGGCAAAGAAGCGTCTCCTTGGTGATACCTTTACATCAATCGCTACTCATGATCATCGTATTATCAATGAGTTGAAGACTTTTATTAAGAAACATCATATAAGCAAGGATCATTTTGAATTCCAAATGCTGTACGGACTGCGGACGGAAATGCAAATAGATCTTGCCGCGGAAGGCTACAATTTCTGTACATACATTCCGTTTGGCGATGACTGGTTTGGATACTTCATGCGCCGGCTCGCAGAACGTCCGCAAAATATGAATCTCATACTTAAAGATGTTTTTTACACAAAGGACAATCAATTAAAAAAAGAGCCGATTATCGCCGGAGCAGTCGCTGCATCCTTGATCGTGCTATGGAGAAAGAAACGGAAAAAGAAGCAGAAATAATTTTATTGTTTGGATAAACCTTGAGAATAGAAATGATTATTATTAAAATAGTTCTAAAAGACCGAAAAAAGATTAATCAGGGGGGTGCCAGTGTTATAGGTACATCCCTCTATTTTTTTGTTAAAAAGAGGGATGTAAAGAAGAATAGCATCTCCTGTCATTGATTTCAAAAGTAGTTCTAATAAAAGCACAGCCATAGAA
>JAGKQJ010000135.1 GCA_017898095.1 Bacillaceae bacterium Marseille-Q3522
ATATATTTATGTGTATTTTATTATGTCTGATAATAGTGAATAGTAAAAATGGTTAGGAAATCGAAATCGTCAAAACGGCTAAGAAAATGAAAAAACGGCTAAGAAATCGCGAAATCGGCTAGGAAACCCGCTAAAACGGACGGGAAATTTTGGAAATCACAATCTGTTTTCAATTTTTTGGAAAAAAGTAATTTAAAAAGCAAATAAAATCAAATTTTATTATATATAAGCTACTTCCTAATAGTGGAAACTTCTGTTTCAAAAAGGAGAGAGCATCTAAATATGGATTTTCAAGCTGCTATATTTGACCTGGACGGGACGCTGCTCCAGTCCATGGACGTGTGGGAAAAGATTGACATTGATTTACTTGCCAAACGGGGACTGCCTGTTCCGAAAAATTATCTTGCCGAAATCAACAACTGCAACAGTTTTAAAGAAGCGGCCGCATACACCATCAAATTATTCGGGCTGCCGGAAAGCGAGGAAACCATTATGAAAGAATGGAACCGCATGGCCGCGCATGAATACGCAAAAAATGTCCGCTTAACGCCATATGCGCTTGACTATCTTTTGCAATTAAAAGCCGCCCATATCAAGCTCGCGGTTGCGACAGCGCTGCCCGAAGAATTGTACAAGCCATGCCTTTTGAATAACGGGATTGCTGATTTATTTGATTTTCAATGCTCAACCGATCAGGTGAACAGGAGCAAAGAACACCCTGATCTGTTTCTGTTTGCTGCTGAAAATGTAAAAACACCTGCGCAGAAGTGTATCGTTTTTGAAGACGTGCTGCCCGCCATCAAAAGTGCAAAACAGGCCGGCATGCTGGCTTGCGCTGTGTATGATAAATATTCAGCGCACAATCAGGTGGAGATCAAAGCCATAGCCGATGTCTATCTGTATGACTTTCGCGATGCACCACTGCCGCAAAAAGATGCTTGAACTATCCCAGGTTCGACAGCAAAGGGCTGTATGCTCCCGCCCCATACGGAGAGCATGCAGCCTGCTTTTTTGTAAGGTGGATTTCAAAAAGCCTCGCCCAATTTTTACGATGTTGACAAACGAGCTATCTAGTGTTACTTTATAGAGGTAGTAAGTATTACTGTATACCAGTGATACAAAATAGCAAGGGAGGGATTATCCTGGAAAATCTGACGGAAATGCTCAAAGGTGTACTTGAGGGCTGCGTCCTTGAAATTATCAGCCGCAAAGAAACCTACGGCTACGAAATCACGCGGCGGCTGAACGCCCTCGGCTACACAGATGTTGTCGATGGAACTGTGTACACTATCCTGATCCGGCTTGAAAAAAACAAGCTCGTGGAAGTTACCAAAAAGCCCTCTGACAAAGGGCCGCCGCGAAAGTTTTTTGCACTCAACGACGCGGGGCGTGCGGAGCTGCAGAAGTTCTGGGAAAAATGGGAGTTTGTATCATCAAAAATGAACGAATTAAAGGAGAAGAAACAATGAATTTTTGGAAAAGAATAATAGGAAGCGACATGACGAAAGAAATGAAAGCTTTTGATGCGCGGGTCAAAAAGCTGCCGGCTGATTATCAAGCGGCATGGGGAAAAATAAATACCAATCTTTGGGCGTACTCCGATTTCAGCGGCCGCAACCTCATGCCAATTCTTGATGGCGTGCTTGGCCTGCTCGAAGAAACTACGGCAGACGGGCAGACCGTCCAAGAAGTTTTGGGAGACGATATCAAAGGCTTCTGTGCGGCGCTTGCCGGCGAAGAAGGGGCAAAGTCTTTTCGCGACAAGTGGCGCAAACAGCTCAACCATAATATTGCGAAAAAATTAGCTAAACTTACATGACCTGCGAGATCAAAAACTTGAACATGAAAATATTATTTTCATATCAAATAGGAGGATACCATGAGTATACAAGATATCATCGAAGGCAAAAAAGAGTGGCGGGCACACATGGCGCGTGTCAAAGCGTTGCCACAGGATTTTCAGATTGTTTATAAGGAAATTCAAAAATATCTCTTTAAAGTCGGCCCTGTTGAGTTAACCGAAGGAACGGGCATACTCTCGGGAATTGTCGATCTTTTTGAAGAGGGCGCGGCCTCGGGGAAAGGTGTACTCGAAGTGACTGGCAGTGACGTAGCGGCTTTCTGCGACGATCTAATCAAAGATTCCAAAACTTACGCTGACATCTACCAGGAATCGGTCAACCAGAAAGTTTACAAGGCCATAAAAAAGGATTCGGATAAACCAAACTAAAAAGGGAGATCGGAATGGAAAAAGCAAAAGAGCATCCTCAAAGCCCCATTTCCACGGGCAGTTCGCATCAAAAGGGTGGTTTACAGAGATTCCTGTATCCGAGAAGAGTAAAAGCACGTGAACACTCCATCCTTTGTATAATAGCAGTATGAGCCCTGTAAGGATCCGATTATTTATTCGCCATTTTGATCCCATGATGATTTTTTCGTAAACGTTTTCTGTGGATTTTCCTTTGCGTCCTCCGCTACCCCGCTGCGAGGCCGGGTTCGATAAATGCGGTAGAGCATTTCTGTCCGACTGTGAACTTCCAATTTATTATAGATATGTTCCAAATGGGAATTGATCGTATGCACGCTGATCTTTTTCTGCCTGGCCATTTCCCGGTTGGTCATCCCTTTTTCGACGAGAGAGATGATTTCTCTCTCCGCACTTGTCAGACGGGAAAGCAGGTCTTCATGCTGATCATTTTTTTCAAATTGCCCGCGAAGAGTGTTCCGTTTCCCAAGCTTTAACGAATTAACATAACCTAACGCCAGATGGCGGGAAAGAAGCGTCATTAACTCTTTGTCGCGGGTTGTAAAATCGCCTTCCTTTTTCTCCCTGAAGATTCCGATGCCGCCAACGAGCTTGTGATTGACATATAATGGAACCGCCAGTTCATAATAAAGATCCTCCGTCCGCAGAAGATCATAATAGTAAACGGTTCCCTCATAGTCCGGATAACTCATAATATCCGTTATCGACATAACGGCCGGCTGTTTTGTATGACGGTCAGCGTTGAAAATATCAAAACGGTCAAAACCTGCCGCATAACGACCGCAAAGAGAACGCACTTTATTAATTCCAACCGGATTGCCGAGTTTATTGCGGTTATCAGCCGTTAAAAAGGTAAGATTGGCAAATCTAGAACCGAGTATCCCAGAAAGAATTTTTAACACTTGCCGTGGGTACGAATCCGCATATTGGTGAATCAAAAAACATATCTCAAGGCTCTTTTGATAATCTTCTTTTGTAAGATGGTTCATTTCTGTCTTCATTCCTTTCGCTTCTCTTATAGCACAAAACGGAATAGAAAACATGTTTTAAAAAACTTGAAGAACTTCCCTCTGCTTTTTTACTTGAGAAAATTATAGCATAAGATCAGTAATTTTACTGATGTTTTCCCACAGATTTTTGGCTATGCTAAAAGTATATGAAAGAAAGGAAGGGAATGTATATGATTGATATTAATATGGATGGAAAAACTGTCATTGTAACCGGTTCTGCGAGTGGTCTCGGGAAAGCAATTGCGCTGCAATTTGCAAAAGCCGGCGCCGATGTGGCAGTCGCCGATATTGACATGGAGAAAGCTGCAGAAACGGCCGAGTTGATTAAGGGGATGGGGCGGAAATCATTTGCCTTCCAAATAGATACCCGTATTTGTGAATCTTTTATCAAGCTTATCGATGCCACCGTGGAAAAGTTAGGAAAACTTGATTTTATGATAAACAATGCCGGCATCGGCATTATGAAACCGATTGGCGAGTTTACCAAAGAGGAAATAGACCGTGTCGTAGACATCGACTTAAAGGGAACCATTTTCGGCTGCAAAGCTGCGCTCGCTTATATGATGCCGAGAAAATCCGGAAAAATCGTCAATCTCTCTTCTATAGCTGTAAAAATGGCAACTCCAGGATCGAGTATCTACGCTGCCGCCAAAGCCGGCGTAATGGCGCTCACTGCTGCATTAGCGAGAGAATTCGCAGAAGCCAACATTAATATCAATGCTATCTGCCCTGGCATTGTCCGCACCGAAATGTGGGAAAAACAGCTCGAAGCCGTGGCCGGTGATAACGAAACGGAAAAGGAAAAGGTTTTTGCAAGCTTTACCGACTTCATTCCGCTGAAGCGCCCGCAAGAACCGGAAGATATCGCCAACATGGCGGTGTTCTTATGCAGTGATCTTGCCGACAATATTACTGCTCAGTCCTTTGCCGTTGACGGCGGCGCTACAATTTAACCTGCCGGCACTGCATTAGCTTATCACAATAGAGCATTGCAAGTAGACAGAATAAGCGGCTCAACAGATTGAATAGCAAAAAGTGGTGACTTCGACACCGCGTGTGAAACTGCATCCTTCTTCCTTTTTGTGGATGCGGTTTTTTTGTTACTAAAAATAGAAGGTACATCTTTTACACTCATTCTCCCTCCAAAATTTTATTGTTTGCTATGGCTCCTTTCGATTATAATAAAGTGAAACTTCCATCAGTGGGGGTTTTCCCTCATCCCCCACTGATGGTTAGTTGAACCAATCGGGCTTTTAGGGGCAGTTTATCCCCCGCCTAACTTGATTGGTTTCACCTCCAATTTTGAGGCGGGGGTATTACTGCCCCTTAATCTGTGATAAAATTAACGTGATCATACTTAGGGTTTGCTGCATCGTGCAAATATTTTTTCCGGTTAAATAAAATTTGTAGTAAAGCATGCAGATAAATGTTGTTATGAAAGCAAAAAGAATTTTCTACTGCAGATTTTGATCCGCTTCAACAAGAAAAATTTCCGGTTTATGCGCAAGGTTTTTTTGGTCACGCGTTCAAAAAGCTCTCTCATTGTTTCAACTACTTCGCTTGAAGTTCTCATTATGCCAACAATGAATGTGCAGCAAACTCTGCTTTACCAGCCGCAGGCATCCAACTGTATTTGTCAATATGGCATTACACTTGATATTATATACTACTTGAGGAATCATCACGTAAAATATGAATGGCACACTTTGAAAGAAGGTTTTGTATGACGAGGAAAAGACAGCTCAAAATGAAGAGGGTCGGTTTGGAGCATCTTGATCAATATAACCAATTACTGAGATATGTTTTTCAAGTAACAGACCGGGAATTGCATCAAATTGGATGGGAAGAAGATGAAATCATGCGTGCAAAATCGCCTATTTTGGAACAGGCGGACGTATGGGGGTGGTTTGACGGGGACAAGCTCATCTCACAGGCAGCCGTGTATCCCTTACAAGTACGCATTTTCAATAAAACTTATGAGATGGGCGGCCTTACTGGTGTCGGCACTTACCCGGAATATGCCAATCAAGGGCTTATGTATAAATTGTTGTGTCAAGCGCTGGAAAATATGAAAAAACGAGGGCAGTCCATTTCTTTCCTGTATCCGTATTCCATCCCTTATTACCGCAGAAAAGGATGGGAGATCATTTCCGATAAAATCACCTACGAAATTCATGATTACCAATTGCCGAAAAACAAACGGGTCTCCGGTGAAATTGAGCGCGTGCCGGCGGAAAGCGAACAGATTAAAAAAGCGTACGAGCGATTTGCTCTGCAAACTCATGGCGCCATGCTGCGCAATAATGTTCTCGCCTGGCAGGAATATTGGCGGTGGGATCCTGATGATATAATGGCCGCTATCTATTACAACGAGAGCGGACAACCGGATGGCTATGTCCTTTACCGGATTGCAGATGAGGTTTTTCATATCAAGGATATGATCTTTGTTGACGAGGAGGCCCGCAGCGGACTTTGGAATTTTATCAGCGCGCATTTTTCGATGATTTCAAAGGTCGTCGGCCATACGTATACGGATGAACCGCTCGCTTTTTTGCTGGAGGACGCGGATATCAAGGAAACGATTTCTCCCTATTTCATGGCGCGAATCGTCGATTTGGAACAGTTTATCGCCCAATACCCTTTTAAAGCGGACATTATGGACCGGGAATGGACATTTTCACTCGATGATCCGCTCCTTTCATGGAATCAAGGGGTTTTTACACTGCGGATCAGTGCAGCAGGCCAAGGCAAAGTCACTCATGCAGCGGGGAAAAGCAGCGATCGAATTGATATTCAAACGATGACGACCATGCTGTTGGGATACAAGCGGCCGGACTATCTTCACAAAATCGGGCGTATATCCTGCAGGTCGGAAACCGTCGATATGCTGGAAGATGCGATAGAACAGCAGACGCCTTATTTCTCAGATTATTTTTAAACCCACATTCGGCACGTGAGCAGAATAGACAATATTTAACATTATCAACAAAATAAGATAATATTCCCCATGAGAAATGGAAAGAATCTTGAAACTTTGCTATACTTTTTATAATTTTTTCGCACAATATCTCTTTTCAGGACTATTAATGTCCAATGTGTTATCGATGTGCGGAATAGGGGTATAAAAGAGGGATCCATAAAGATATTCTGTGCTTCGACAGTTACACTTCACTGAGCATTTCCTTTTTCTGTTGCTTTTTGAAATACTTCATATGATCATTTTTATGTGTCCCTTTTATAGCAGCTTTGCTGTTTTTCAGCTGTTTTTGGCCTCATTTGTTTACAGAAATGTTTTGAATCATCACAGCCAAATCATTCGCAACTTGATCGACAGAACGATTATCGATGTAGTACTTATGCTTGATTTTTTTAAAAGTCCTTTTTGCATATGCGATCTCTTCACGTATTTCTTTGATAAAGTAGTCTCTATGCTGTTCCTTATATTCGTCATCTTGAAAAATATCATCATTCTCATCGGAAAAAACTAGTCTTTCAAAAATATGTTCTGCCGAATCCTGCAATTCAATGGCAATGACCTGCTCCCATTCTAAAAGCGAGTTGAAATTTCTCGCATAATAAATGGGGCTAACCGCAATAACTACATTATCTTCTTTATTCTTTTACAGCAAATCCTTTAAAATTTGCCCCTTTACTTGATACCTTTCATGCTGAAATGGGTATTTTTTCATAAATTCCTCTAAAGTTATTTGAAATCTGCTTTTTATTTCTTCATCCAAATCGGCAAAAGAATACCTTAATTTTTCAGCAAGCTTCTTACCCGTTACAGTCTTGCCTACATTTGATATGCCAAAAAGCAAAATTAACACATTATTTTCCTTCTTAAAATGGAATTTTTTTCATAAAAACTTTCTTCTGTTTTCTTCTAAGTGGTTCAGTAATTTTCCCCTATTTAAATTTTTTCTATTATTCTAAGTAATTTCATTTTATTATATACTATACAGAACATTCAATACTTCAAAAAAGATTAGAATAAACGACATCTAGACGAAGCGCATCAGTCCGCACACACGTCAGTTTCCTTTCCCGTACCTTGCAAACATGTTTGCAGCATATTTGCTGACATTCTTATCATAATCGGGGTATTGATAAGCAAAGGAATTCGCACATTCTTTTGCGACCTTTCTAAAAATTTCATGGCATTTGAACAGTGCTTTCCACATCCCTGGAAACGGGATCGAACGCAGTGGAATGCCCGTTGCAGTCAGGCTGGCCTTTGGGATAATTAACTGTTGCACTGCCGACCATGTTTTCAAAGTCTAGAGCAGATTATTGACACCGCTTATCAATACAATGTCGCAGACTTTTTTGGCGGCGGCAAATAAAGTTGCACTGCTAAATGGCAGAGTGTTCATAAGCAATTACTCCTTCCATCTGGACAAAGCCTTCCCTTAAATAAAGTTCCTTTGCCCTTTCATTATCCGCATTGACACAAAGGATTACCTTTTTATATTTCTTTTTTTGTGCAAAATCAAGCATCGCCCTTAGCAGCTGCCTTCCCAAACCTTTTCCTTGATATTCAGGCAGAATGGCTAAGGGGCCGATATTGATAGCTGGCTCTCCTTCATATTTATCATTCGCTCCTCTGATAATCCCCACAGGATGATGATGATGCATCAAAAACAACAAGCCTCCCTCCAGATAGTCTGGATTACTCACCTGTTTACGTACCATTTCCGGAGTGATAGGAGTAGAATTCCCCCTTAGATTTGCAAAGGCTGTATTCCTGATAAAGCACCAATCATCTTCATCTTTACCAGATTGAAATTCTCTGATGGTGCAGCCCTCCGGCAAATCCATAACCTGCGGTCCCGTGATTTCTTTGACCAGGAGATATACATATCTGTCAACTGCAAAATCAAGCCTTTTTATATTATCTGAAAGCTCGCTGTTTGTAACCGGAACAAACAAAAATACCTTGTCAATTTCCTTTATGTGTTTAATCGCTTCCGATAACAACATAGAATAAATATTCAGATTCTTATCTTCAGAATAAAATATGCGAAAACGTCCGCACCTTCCCCTTCTATGATAATCATCCATTATAAGAGAGGCTGCCGCTATTATTTTGCCGCCTTTTTTCACGATAAATGTAGGATTTTCCTCATCAGGAGCAAAATTCTCCAGGTCCTCGTCATATAAAAATGAAACGTCCACCTTACTTCTATGTTTCAAACAAAAGGCGATGAAATCCGCTTTATCCTTTCGTAATAATTTTTCCGCCTGCATGCAAAAACTTCCTTTCTATTATAATTTAATTGGGAAAAATTCTCTTTTCCGTTCTGTCTTATTTTTCGTGCAAGGGCTATCACAAACTGTCTTCTGATTACTTCGTTTTAAAATTGTCCCGCCGCCTTTAGGGTAGCTTGTCAAAAAGTCTTCTGATTGCCTCGTTTAAAGTCGTCTTCCGTACATTTCCGCAGAATACTTTTTACTTTATCGAGAGCGAAGGGAACCTTGTCCTCCGGAAAATACTCTATATCGACAATTCTCACAATGCTGCGTCCCCCTTCCCCGACGGGAACCCATACGAGATCCCCTGCGGAAAGCGTGTCGTCCTCGGTGAGATAGTAATAGCTTTTTCCATCCTCTCCAAATTCCATACTGCAAAAAATATAGTCGCCTGTTTTGCGCCGCGCTTTCCCATATACGGACGGGTCGAGTATGTCGCCGATGCCGTACAAACGGATGAAATCCAATATGCTTTCTGCAAACTCCGGCCAATCCTCCGGCAGGCCGTTTTTGTCGAATGTACCGCGAATCACAAGCTGCGGCTGCCTTTGGAAGTCTACAATGATTTCCTAATCTTTCGTTTCGTTGGGATCTGTAATGACATCCGGACCGTTGCCGGCGATGTACGCAAACAGACAGTCCGCTTCAAGGCTGACGAGAAGACTGGAAACACCTTCCTGTACGATATATTTGCGGGAAATGACGCAGCCGGAGTGAACACGCTGCATATGCTCTAGTGTCCCAGTTTCGCGGTCCACAATAAGCTGCTCGGAATAATCTCGGGTGAAGTTTTACGCGCTGCCGCTGACAGATACCTCGGGATTGCTTTTCGTGACCCTGTGGTAGTTTATCGTGATTTTATCGACTCTGTCCGGCTTGCAGTTGCCGTCAAAGACAAACAGATCCGGAATGTCCAGCATCTCGCGGATGAGATCGGAAAGATCAACGCCTTCCACAGCAAAGTCACAGCACAAAGAGCCTTTGAACCGAAAGGACTTTCCCTCTGCATTGGTAATAGCCATCTCCCAGCTTCCGATATCGGTTGCACATACGGTGATATAGTCGCCGCTAAAATGGGCGGTGACCGCGTCGAGAATACGGGCAGCGAGTGTTCTTGCGATGCGGAAGTTTTTTATGCGTCCTTGCTCATACCGTCCGCAGCCCTGACCGTAGTTATACCCGGAAAACCACACGCGGCCGTCGGCAGCAATGGTGAGATGCTGCTCTACCTCTTCCTCCGGCGCCGGAGGATGGCCGAAACCGATGTTGTTTGAAACAATCCTTATCTTCTGCGCCTGTCCCTGAAACATAATCGGACCGGTTCCGTCTGCGGCAGTCAACGTTGCCAAACGCCTGAATGCAAGAACAAACCAGAATCTGTTCTCCGAAGAAAGCAGGTTCTCGCCATATGCTCCATGGGTAATATACCGCCATTTTGAGAAAATGGCGCAAGCTAAGAGATCGATATCCTCCACTTGATTGATGATGACCTTATCCAGAGTCTGATCATCCTGAAATGCGTTCGGGAACGCTTTCTCGAACGCATTACTGCAGCCCGTTTCAAATCCCAGCGAAGAGTACGCTTCGAAAAATCCTTCCGAAACGTCTTGTTCCTTCGTTTTTTCGCTGCGATACTTTTCAAACATGCGCATTGCAAAGTCGTGAATATCTCGTTTGCCTGGCATCCGAGCGCCTCCTCGCAAAAATAAAATCAAATCTGTCCTTTCATCCGGCCTTCATCGCATCGGAAGTCTGTATTTTTATTGGTTTCATTGCTCTGTATCGTCAGACAACGGATTTATACCTTTATGGAAACACTATATTTTTTAGGAAGCCACTCTTGTCGGAAAATATTCTGCTTTCTTCTCCCACTTCATGGGAAACCTATATTTTCGTAGGGCTATCGTGCAATCATTGAAAAAAGTCGTACATCCAACAACTATTTTCATAATATTCCATTAAAAATATTTTTTACTTTTCCTTGTCTCCTCACGATGATTGAAAACCTCCTCAAGCTCCATTCCAACGATGTCGCATATCTGATAATTTATTGTGTGACAATTGCGAATTGAACAGCTTTTAAACAACTAATTTGTTATGAAAATAATATTTTCATGTTCAAGTTTGTGACCGTGCAGGTTATATATGTTT
>JAGKQJ010000136.1 GCA_017898095.1 Bacillaceae bacterium Marseille-Q3522
AGTTTGAATATTACGATATTAATGTTCAATAAAAAAGTGAAGAATTACCTAATTCCCTCCCTGTTTCATCTGGTACTTTCTAACCCCATATTACTTTTTCTTTAAAAATTCGACATTTGTCATGGTTTTCTTGTCAGCTTTGTTTATAATAAGATAAGAGGATACTAGTATTTTACATAAAATCAATCAATTAGCCTAGCGGTAAATCTTGGGAGGTATCTTATGAAAAATGCAATAGCTGTGATTTTGGCCATTGCCTGCGCAGGGCTGCTCGTTTTCGGTCATCTCACTTGGAAAGACAGAACCGCCGTTTCTCCGCAGCCCGGCACGGCAGCTCCATCCGGCGGCAATGCGGCAGCACCGGACGGAACGAACGGAGAAAATACGGCGGAGCCGGCTCTTACGCTGGAGGAGAGCCGCCATTTTACAAAAAATTGGTTGGCACAGGCAAGACAGTCCTTCGAAACAAAGTTGCTGAACGGCAATCCGTACAAAATCGCGGTTGTCGGTTCCAATGCCCTCGGCACGAATGACGCCGGCCTGGCGCAAGTGTTCAGGGAACAATTGCAATCCGTCTTCAAAGAGGCAATCGAAGTACCGATTCTTACATACGATATGACCTCAACCGAATATGTGGAAAGCGGCAATCTCGACGCCCTCGTACAAGAAGCAGCTGATTTCCTTATTCTTGAACCATTCATTTTAAAAGATAACGGTCCGGTAACACTTGACGAAACGTTGGCAAATCTCGATACGATCGTTAACACAGTGATGGAGGCAAAACCAGACACCGTGATTGCCTTGCAGTCGTCGTACCCGCTCTACAACACGAGCTTCTATTTGCAACAAGAAGCTGCCCTGCAGGAGTACGCCACACAAAAAAAGCTGCTTTATTTCGATCACTGGACAGCCTGGCCGGATACAAAAGATCCAGCTTTGGACGGTTATGTAACACCAAACCGCGATGCACCTAACGAACAGGGAATTGCAGTATGGAGTGCTTATTTGCTTGATTTTTTTGTTAGTAAGTAAATGGTACGGAGTGCGGTGCTTTACGTAACGTGCTTAAAGTAAGTGAACTGCGCGGATTGCGTGACGTGCATGGAGTTGGCGCGAAAATTCACCGGGAGTTCTGCTTGTTGGCAGGACTTCCGGTGAATTTTTTTTTTGAGATGCATGAATGGGTTTGCGGATTTATCGGCTTTGTTTGAGTGTTTATGTCTTCATTTTTTGAATTTATGTGCCCATTCTCTGTGGGTTTGTCCTCTTTTTTGATGTTTATTGGCCCTTTTCCCGGATTTTTGTCCTCATTTCGGTTGTTTATGTACTCATTCTTCTGATTTTTGTCCTCGTTTTAGATATTTATGTACCCATTATTTAGACTTTTGTTCTCATTTTTAATGTTATAGGCTCTTTTCAGATGGTTATGTACTCATTCTCTGGACTTTTGTCCTTATTTTTGATATTTATGGGCTTATTATCCGGGGTTTTGTCTATGTTCCGGATGTTTATGGACTCATTATTCGATCTTTTGTCCTCTTTTTTTATTTTTTTGGGCTCATTTCCCGGAGTTTTGTCCCCAATTCAGATGTTTATGTCCCTATTTTGTATTCCACTGTTTTTCTGCATCATTATATGTGCCGAAGTTTTTTGTATCGCAAAATAAAAAATGATCACTCTCTTAATCTTGAAGAGTGATCATTCGTTTTATTATTTTTGAAAGTAAGTTCGGCTTTTTTTATCTCCAGAATAGGGAAGTTTCATTTCCATCAGTAGTTTATAGGCGGTTTTTCGGGATTGGAGATGTGTGAATTGACGAAACTCTTTGTTTGTAATCGTTGGCGCCAAAAGAAGAAAGTAATCGTTTATTGCTTGAATATGGGCTGATTTTGAAATATGACCACAACTTGTGCACTCCCAATTTCCTTTTCTTCTTTTCATTGGAATATTTCTGCATTTAGGACAACTTACTCCTGTTACTATTTCTTCTTTTTTCAAATGATAGTTTTTTAATATATTTAATTCAAGAGGGGTATTTGCTTTTAAGAGTTTCCTTACTATTTTTTTCCGATCCTTTATCTCGATTTGTTCTCTTGTATGAATTTTCATCATGTATTTTATTTTTTCCGGTAATACATTTGCATGACATACTTTTTTGCTGACATTTAGATTAGAAGCTTTGATAATCGTGGAAGGCTTACTTATCACTACAAGGGTTTCAATTGGCAGCGGAGAATTAGTGTTACTTTCCAGCCAGTGCTTCAATTGTAATTTTTGCCGTTCAACTTGAATGATCGGATCTTCAAACGACTCTTCCTTTTCTGCTATCTTTCGAATTAACTGATGAAATTCCTGGTCAAAATACAATGTACCAGAGAAATTTTTTGCTTCCACAATAAGTGCAAAAGAATTAATTAGTACAAGTGTATCCATTTGAAAATAACCGTATTTAGAGGGTAATCGAAGACCTTGGAGAATACTAAAATCTTTTTCTGGGAGGAACGATAATGGATAGTTTAACGCATTTTCACCTTGTTGACCGGACAATCTTCTCGCATACTCTGCCTCAATTAGCTGCTTTGTTTCGCTTTTTTGCGGGACACGCTGTGTCAAAGCCCGTATTGCTGAAGAGTTGCAGGCTCTATTCTTTCGTTTTCAATCAAATGACCATCACTCCTTAAATTGATTATTGCAACATATTGGATGTGTACCTTTTCATTATAAATCCGTGCCATTGTAGTGTCGAGTAAGACTTGAAAAATGAGAAATGCAGTTTCTTGTTCATTTTATAGTTCTATTTTTTTGATTTTTGTAACCTATTTTTAATTTTTATATGCTCTGGTCTACAAGTTCTGTTATTTTTCGGAAAGAAATTTAATGCTGGATTAATTTATGTCCTCTTTTTCAGGAGTTATGTCCTCATTTTTCTGATTTTTGTCCTCATTGCAGAGGTTTTTGTCCTCATTTCGGAGGTTTATGTCCTCGTTTTCCGATTTTATGGGCAAAACTGCTTTTTTGCTCGTCCTATACATAAAAATAAGCAGATTTATTTTGCTGCTGGATTTCCTATTTCCTTTTTTTATTTTAATGGGGGTTTTTTTTTTCGATTCTGCACAAGATTTAATGTAAATGCTGTTGCTGGATCCGGTTTTGGCCTCTTTTTCAGGAGTTATGTCCTCATTCTTTTGATTTTTGTCCTCATTGCAGAGGTTTTTGTCCTCATTCCGGAGGTTTATGTCCTCGTTTTCCGATTTTATGGGCAAAACAGCTTTTTTGCTCGTCCTATACATAAAAATCAGCAGATATTACTTTGCTGCTGATTTTTGATACTATATTATTCTATTTATGTAAATATAAAGTTCCTTTTATTTAAATTTCTACTGAAGCATCCGCAAAATTAAATTGCCTCCCGCTTGCCCCTTTTCAATATTTTTTTTAGCAAACCGAAATTTCCGGTTAATTTCAGTCCTGCTAAATACATGATCAGGCTCGTAAGTGCTTTTACGCCAAAAAGTAATAGCAGCGGCCATTCTGCGAAGAAAAATTGGATGGCCAATAACGGAACGAGTACCATGAGCGCAATGATAAATGGATCCCGCAGTATCCGGTAAAATTCGCGCTGCTTTGCTTGGAATGTTTTTCTCATTAGCAAATAATTGGATTGGATGAAATTGAGCGAAAAAGCAATGACGAGAAAGACGGCAACGTATTCGATTTTCCCCGTTGTCACACCGGCAATGATGCCGGCTATATTTAATACAGCCGATAAGATTCCGGAGAGCAATAACAGGTCTGTACGATTCGCCGATTGAAAAATCGCCCCGGCGCTGCTTGCGATTAATTGAATCCAGATTGAAAGCGCCAATATTTGAAAAGTGGTGGCACTTGCTCCCCATTGCGGGCCAAATAAAAGATAGATGACTTCTTCTGCTGATATACATAAAAATGCCGTCAGCGGCATGCCGATGAAAGCGAGTATTTTCGAAACCAATAAGTACGTTCTAAGAATCACTTCTTTTTGCTGTTCGTACTGCGACATCACCGGCTGGATGACCGGGGTGATAACATGCGTCAACATTTGATTTGGGTATAAGGAAAGCATATAGGCTTTGTCATAAAAGCCGACTGCCTTCGTGGATAGAAATCTGCCAATTAAAATCGTATCTAAATTCCGTGAAAAATAATTGATAAAATTAAAGAGAAATTGATTGCGTGAGAAGGAATAGATTGCCCGCAAACCGCTTTTTTCAATCGTTTTCGTAAGCGTAAGATTTGCTTTTTTATAAAAGAAAACAAACATGATCACGTTTTTCACAATCGTATTAAGAATTAACGCATAATAGCTGAATCCGGTTAATGCGAAAACAGTGCTGACCGCTCCGCCCGCCAAACTGGAGACGATCTGCGCCGTGTTCACTTCACGAAAACGTTTTTCTTTTAATAAGACCGCCTGCGGTACCATGTTGATGCCGATCATAAATAAGGCAACTGCCATTGCCACACTGGCACCGATCAGGTGATCGTTGCGAAAAAATATCGCGATCGGTTTCGCCAGCAGAGCAAATACAATACTTACCAATATTGATAACAAGATTGTAAAACTAAAAATACCGTTTACCTGTTTTTCCGTCAGTGCTTTATTTTGAATGATCGCCGGTCCGATTCCCATGTCTATCAGCATGTTAAAAAACGTTAAAAAGATATTTACAATGGAGACAACACCAAATTCAGCCGGCGTTAAAATTCTTGACAGGATCATTAGCAAGACATATTGAATAATGTAAATCGAGTACTTGCCAATTGCACTGACAAAGATCCCGCTTTTTAGTTCTTTTTTATAATCCACGACGTTCACTCCATTGCTTTGCAATCCGGACACACTTTAAATACGGGCCAATTCGCAACTCCAACTTGCATATTTATTTCATTCTGCCTTCCGGATCCGGATATGTAACTGCCCTTTCACCTGGATACTTCTTGTACTCACTTTTTCAAGAGTATCGCGCTAAAAAAAATTTATCAAATAATGCCGTAATATTTTTATTTTTTGTAAGAAAGTGGCTTGTTTTTTATATAATTTCAGTTCCTTCAGCATTTTTTTGCGCATCGGCTTAAAGTGATTTTCCGCAATGAATTGCTGCAATTCTTTTTCATTGCCGGGATAACGCTGCTCCAGGATGATTCCCGCCTTGCGCCGCAGCGCTTCTTTTTCACTGCCGAATGACACGGCGCCGATATGATGCACGTATGCCCCTTTGGCGACGACAAGTTTAAGGCCGCGGCGCCTCGCCCGCTGGCACCAGTCGGTTTCCTCACCGTAGCCTCTTTGAAATGTTTCCGCATCAAAATATCCAACCGCTGCTAATGCCGTCCGTTTTATATACATACAAAAACCGATTAAAGTCGGGAACTCAAGAAAGCCTGGTTCTTTGCAGCTTTGAAAAGCGGCGGTTAATTCTTGAAAGCTGCATAAATTATTCAATTCCATGTTCTGCGTAGGAAGCGCGGCGATACTTCCATAATTGCTCATCGGATTGACTGCGGCAATCGCTTCCTGCGAATAAGCCGTCTCTGCCAATGCTTGCAGCCAGCCATCTGTTACCAACGTGTCACTGTTCAACACCACCGCATCATTGGCAGATTGGCGAAAGCCGTTATTGACGTTGGCGGGAAAACCGAGATTCTTTTCATTCCTAATCGAAAAAATATGCTTGTATTTTTCTGCGTAATAGGAGGTTAGTTTTTCAATCTCCGGGTCGGGACTGTGATCATCAAGCAAATATAATTGGTACGTCCCCGCAGCAGTGTGCTGGAGGATGCTTTCGATACAGTTTTTTGTTTCCTCATAGGAATTATAGATCGGCACTAAGATATCAGCTGTTGGCATGACCCTGGCCCTCTTTCGCGTATTTCATATTTCCCAGCGAAGATGCATATACTTGCATGTATCTTTCCGCCACCACATCCGTTGAAAAAGTCCCTTCGGCAAATCTCTTGCACTTCTGGGAATATTGCGGATAGTTTTGCAGGACATGAGTGAGCGCTGCTTCCGGCAATATTTCTTCTTTCATGACTATTCCCAGATTATTTTTGGCGATGATTGAAGCTGCTCCTCTTACATTTTCATTAACGATCACCGGCAACCCTGCGGAAAGATATTCCACAACTTTAATACCAATTCTGCTGTCGACATGGCTCATAAATTGCAGGCCAAAATCGGCAGCGGATAAATATTTCCCTACTTCCCAGTTTGGTACACTTTCAACCGTACAATGATCTTTTAACATGGTGTTATTTTTCAATTGTAGCATAATTTCCGCTTTATCCGGCGTGAGCAGAAGAAAATGAAAATTTCCTATAAGCTGTTTGTTTTGTTGAAAAAAGTTTAGATACGTATCAAGCTTGTTCCAGCCATTCCCCAAACTGCCCAGATAACAAAAAATTAATTTTCCTTCTAAATGGTGTTTTTTGCGAAATTCATTACGAAATAGCTGGTCGCGCTCATATTTGCCGGTCGAAACGTTATTGGGAATGATCTCCGTTTTTTCTGTAAAATCAGCCAGCTTTTCTTCAGCAAACTCTTTGGAAATGGCAATAATCTTATCTGCCGCTTCATATAATTTTCTTTCTTTTTTCAGCCAATATTTTATCGTCCGCATGTCATTTTTCCAATATTTCAGTGTGTTTTCTCCAACAAAATCAGACCGGGTATCTAAAAGAAAGCTGATTTTTTTTAAAAAATCAAACGGGATCGCTCCCGGATAGGACCTGATATGAAAAAGATCAATCTGGTCTTTTTTCTTCAGATAGAGAAGCGGAATGATCAGCTGGTATACGAGCGGGACATGCCGCAGGGTTACTTTTATCCAGCGTCCCAAAAATAAAATAGGAACCACTCTCAACTGAATTTGCGAGGCAGCCAGTTCTTCTTGCAGCTCTGCGATTTTCTTTTTGTTCGTCAGGCAGAATTTTACCGGACAAAACCAGTAAATGTGAAGACGGCAACTCCTCTCTTTACTCATTGCCTTTAATAATTGGATCACCTGTGTTTGTAAGATCGGTTCAAATAAACTTTCACAAAATATCACATAGGCAATATTCATGCATGCACCTCTTCCATGTGACCGCAGATGGTCTTTCTTAGAAACATCTCGGACGTGTATTATTGATCTTTGTTATTAAGTTTATGTACGATTCATGTCATTAGCATTGCATTAAAGTAATTTCAATTTGTCAAGATAAATTTTGAAGAAAAAATAATGTAATATTATTTCATTCATGGAATATTCGAGTCTTTATAGATAGAAAAAAACTACTTATAATTAGGTTGGTGGCAGTCCTGTCCAAATCCCTAATTAAAAGGAGAACATCCTATGGACAAGAGTAACACAAATTCCACAATAAATGAATTGTTAAAAGCATTAGACGAAAAACTTTTTCAAAATTAATCAGTATCCGTGGGCAACATTCTGGAAAACGAAAGCCGGCATTCGTTTACATTTACGAGTGGTTGTGACGAAGGATATGACTGTCCCGGAGAAAGCAGTTCTATTTCCGGCGGAGCATGCGGAGCGTACACAAATGAATGAATTGGTTGAGATTGCCCCTGATGCACTTTACCTTTTTGATCGGGGATACCTGGACTATAAAAAATTCGATACATTCTGTTTGAAAGGCGTCCGTTTTATTACAAGATGAAAGAAAAACGCCAAAATAGAGATCGTTGCAGAACAAACACCAGATCCTGAAAATGCTATCTATCAAGATGTGAAAGTTTATCTGGGAGATGAGCCAAATAATACGAAAATGCAACATCCCTTACGCCTCATCAAAACGGAAGATCAAGAAGGAAATCTGGTAATTATTTTAACGAATTGCTTTGACTTGTCATCAAAAGAAATCGCCGATTTATACCGGTACCGCTGGAAGATTGAGATCTTTTTTAAATGGATGAAACAACATTTCAAGATCAAAACCTTCTATGGGAAAAGCGAAAATGATATTTTCCGAAGAATGAGGACGGCTTTATTTTAGGCTAAGAAAGTTGTTTTCTAAGAAAAAAGATCCAGAGGATGTCTCCCGAAAAGGAAAGGGGATCTGTGAAAAAAAAAGGGATCACTCCCACAAGTGAAGTGATCGAAAAAAGAGAAAAAAGGTATTGTCCTAAAGTCTTGCAGAATTAGGGGTTATAGGAGACACACACCAGCAGATTTAACAAAATTTTGTTTTCTCCGTTAACGTTGCTCCTACTCCTATTAAATCACATTTGGAAAATCAGTGTAAATCCTCTCACAGCTGATTTGCACTATAAATTCTTCCGAATACTCCTGTTTCCTTTTATTTTTTTATTATTACATAATTATCAATATATTTTTACGAATTATCTCCTACTTTTTTCCCCATACTTAAGATCTATTTTATCGTGCTAAATGAATATGTGATAAAAGAACTATTTACTAAATAAAGAGGTGATTTTTTCAGAAATACAGGTATATTTTAGTATTTTTTATGTTAAAATTAGGACAAATAAAAGTCTTTCGTTGGAGGTAGCAGAAAAAATGAAGAAATCTGTTGTATCTTTTGCCACGGCAGCCTTTTTGACTACCGCGTTGTCCACGACCGTATCGGCTCATACATATGTAGTAAAAAAGGGGGATACCCTTTATGATATTGCGAAAAAGTATAAGACTACGGTTAAAGATTTGAAATCTCTTAATCAATTAAACTCTGATCTTATTTTTGTGAATCAAACGTTAAAAATAGCTGCACCTGCTTCAACGCCGGCAACCCAGGAGCAGCAGGTTAAAACTTACACAGTTGTTCCGGGGGACACACTTATCAAAATTGCAAACCAGCACAATATCTCGCTGGCAGAGCTTAAACAATGGAATAACATCACGAGCCATCTTATTTATCCGGGCAATGTGTTCGTCGTTTCACCGCCGGCTTCAACACCCGCACCGGAAAATCCCGGTCAGTCTGATCCTCCAGTATCAACTACTGCACCTGCCGAAGATGCTAAAGGAGAAACCGTGTATGTGATAAAAAGCGGCGATACATTGAGTGAAATTGCTTATGCGCATCAAATGACGGTAGCCCAACTAAAATCGCTCAATCAAATAACTTCCGACTTAATTTTTCCCGGACAAAAATTAAAGTTGCAGGTTGGTGCTCCTGATTCCGGGCAGGGAACAAGCGGCGGACAAGCCCCGGTAAACCCGGTTCAACCGCCTGCTGCTCCATCCGGAAACGAGCAGACTGCACAGCTGATCGATATTGCGAAACAGTTAATTGGAATTCCGTATGCATGGGGCGGCACTTCTGTCAGCGGATTTGATTGCAGCGGCTTTATTTTTTATGTCTTTAAAAATAGCGGCCGTTCGTTGAATCGTTTAAGCGCGGCCGGCTATTACAGCCGTTCGTATTATGTTAATGATCCGAAACCAGGCGATCTCGTTTTCTTTGAAAATACGTATAAGGCAGGGATTTCGCATCTCGGTATCTATCTTGGCAACAACGAATTTATTCATGCCGACTCAAGCGGTGTTCGGATAACCAGTCTTGACAACCCATACTACAATCCTCGCTTTGACGGGTTTAAACGGTTTTATTAATCAAGCTGCAGGAAGGGACCGGAAAAGTTTCTGGTCCCTGATTTTTACTCTATGTACCGTGCTATTTGAACAGGAAAATTCTTATTAGCCAGTTGAATTTGTTTGTGACTTCAATATCCAATCGACCAGTTTATCTCTGTTAATGAGTTTTACTTGATTACTTTTAGCCAATTTTTAAACCTTCTAATATATGAACGAAAACGGTGTCCTCTTTATTGTAAACACTTGTCAATTCTAACACTTTTTTCTTTAATAAATATGTTTCTAAAGTCTTATTATATGGATCAATTATCCAGTATTCTTTAACACCTGCTCTTTGATATGCTAATCGCTTATCCATTCGATCGATTTTTGCTGTTGAAGGTGAAATTATTTCGACAACTAAATCTGGTGCACCGGAAATACCATTTTTCATAATTTTACTCGAGTCGCACACGACAATAATATCGGGTATTACCCAATTTTTAACGGTATCATCAACCCAATTTTTTGAATTATCAAAAAGATACACATCGATAGGAGCTGAAAAAATTTGACAACGTTTACCTCTTAGATAAGACCCTATCTCGATTGATAGTTGCGTCGAAACACTCTGATGTTCAGGTAACGGAGAGGGTGCCATACTAATTATTCTTCCATCCAGAACTTCACACCTTTTATCTCCCCATGTGAGATATTCTTTATAAGTCATTTCATGCTTGCTTCTATCAGGAATACTCATAATAATCATCTCCCTTCACATAGCTAACAAATTTAATGTATCAAAATATAAACGAATCTACAAGAACCCGGAAGCTCCCGGGATTTTTCAAATCAATCTGTCTTTGTCCCGTATCCCACTTATGCCAATTTCCCATTTAGCTGACATTTTTTCAGTTTTAAACCCAAGTTTGGCGTAAAAATTCCCCAACACCAGACGTAGCAAGGTTTTGAGCCACACTTCCGTTTTATTTTTGTCCC
>JAGKQJ010000137.1 GCA_017898095.1 Bacillaceae bacterium Marseille-Q3522
TGAAAAAAAGGGGAATACAAGAATAATGAAAAAAATTTTTCATATGTAAAATAGTTGATAATTAATTTGCAGAGGCTTTACAAACGGAATATATTTTCTAAACATTAAGAATATAGAATGAAGTGGAACTTATAAATAGGAGGTATGGAAAGTGGAATCATCAAATGCAATTAGACAAGCCCAGCAAGGGCAGTCGCAAAAGTTAATGATTTTTGTTCTGGCAATGTCACTTTTTGGATTAGCCGATTTAGTTACGGAAATGATCCCGGATGTTCCTATCGGACCGGTCGAAATTAACGTCCCTTATTTTGCTTTTATCGGATTTATTTTGGTCATGTTATTTGATCCATTCTATGCTGCACTTGGGGCCTCAGTAGGGGAAGTTATTTTTTCCGATCTTTTGATGGGTGATTTCTCCGGTATTGGCGAAATAGAAGGAGTCCTTACCTTATTTATCGGACTTTATATCGCAGGACTAATGGTGAAAAATGCAGACAGCAGAGCGCAAATTGCTGTTGCAGGTATGGTTGGTGTATTAGTGGAGCAAGTATTAGGCGCTCTGGCAGACTGCGTTACGGTATGGATTGGCGTTAGTGAATTGGAAGCTATTGAAGGACTGCCGGAAAGTGTCCTTGTTCTTGAATCAGTAGAAGGTTTCTATGAGTTTATTGTTGCCGGAATTATCGTTGGTATTCTTCCTGCCATGTACCTAGTTCCCAGATTGCATAATAAAGTGGAGCCACTATTGGGAATAAAGCCACGGGAAGGTGCGGTAAGAAATGTGGCTTTTGCTTCTATCCTTGCTTTAGCAATCGGAGTATTTGTTGTCGGAACATTTTTTGGCGTATTAGGGGAAGCATTCGAGCTTGGGGCATGGGAACCTGACTTTATCGACCAATTTGGCGGCTGGTTTGTTTGGATAGGCATAGCCGCAGCAGCTGCCGTTATCGCACTAATATTTTTCGCCAGATCCCGCAAAAAAGCATAAAAGAAAGCAGGGTAATCCTATGGATCAAACGATCATCAAGATTGAACAACTATCATTTCGATATCCGGGATCGAAACAAATGGTCTTAGATGATATCAATTTGACCATTACAAAAGGAGACTTTACTGCTGTCGTTGGAAGCAACGGCAGCGGGAAGTCCACGCTTTGTAAAACGATTAACGGATTGATTTCCCACTATTATGTAGGGGATTTTTACGGGAAGGCGAACGTACTTGAAAAAGACACTTTAAAGTTCTCTGTTGCAGAACTGTCGAAGCATGTCGGTTATATTTATCAAGATTTTGAAAACCAGCTGGTACGTCCGAAAGTATATGATGAACTGATTTTTTCACGGATGAATTTTGGTTACACGGATTATCACGAAAAGGCGGAAGAGATCATCGAATTATTAAATTTGGATGCCATCCGTGATCAATTCATTTGGCAATTAAGCGGCGGGCAAAAGCATATGGTTGCCCTCGCCGGTGTTCTGACAATGGATCCGGAGATTATTATCATAGATGAACCTGCGGCACAATTAGATCCAATGAATGCTGTTCATATTTATCAAGTGCTGAAAATGTTAAACGAACAATTTCATAAAACCATTATTGTGATTGAGCATCATACGGAATTTATTGCCGAATATTGCAAAAATGTTGCCTTAATGGATCAAGGAAAATTGTTATGGAAAAAGCCTGTTGATGTCGCATTAAATCAAGTCGAGGCACTTATGGAACGGAATATTTTCCCGCCGCAAGTGACATTGGCTGCCTATCAAGCAAATCAAAAAGGAAAACCTTATCCTGTGTCTTTGCAACAGGGAATCCAGTATTTTCAATCTTCTGTAAAACATGTTCCTTCCAGTAAAGATGATCACATTCAACCGCCGCAAAACGAGGCGCTTGTTGAGATAAACAATGTTTCTCACCGCTTTGAAACCGTCGATCGAACGGAAAAAACTGTCCTGGAAGGAATCAATTTGCAGTTTTATGAAGGAGACCGGGTTGCCTTGGTCGGGGTAAATGGTGCCGGCAAGTCAACATTGCAAAAAATGATAACTGGAATTCAGAAGCCAAAAGAAGGAAATGTGATTGTTCTCGGCAAAGATACAAGAAAAGTTTCACCGGAAGAATTAGCAGAATCGGTTACTTATATTTATCAAGAGCCGGACGAAATGTTTATCGCAGATAATATCCGTGCCGATATTGAATTTTTCCTGAAGGCACGTAATATTGCTAATCGTGATGCCTTTGTAAAAAAAAATCATTCAACAATTTCGTCTAGAGGAGCTGCAGGAGAAAGACGGGCGGCTTTTGAGCGGCGGGCAAATGCGGCGTGCGTCCCTTGCGATCGGAATTGCCATGCGTCCGAATATCATGCTGCTTGATGAACCAACTGCAAGCTTAGATGTTTCAAGCCGAAAAGAAATCTTTACGATGCTCGAAGATTTAAAAAATGATGTAAAAACGATCGTTGTTGCTACTCATGATATGCAGCTGGCGGCAGAATGGTCCAACAGAATCATTGTCATGAAAGATGGCAAGGTGCTTGCCGACATCAACGCACAAGCATTGTATGCCAATCCCTTTTTAATGAAACAAGCGGGTCTGAAACCGCCGCAAATTACAGAACTGAGCCGTGCGCTTGGTATGAAGCCCCTTGCATTAACCGTAGCGGAGTTCTGTGAACGAATAAGCACCGGGGGAGATAACGTTGAATTATATCGAGAAAGTTATAAGTAAAATTTCACTAGAAAAGATAAAATTAACTTTATTTCGTACTGCCTATGTAAGAGAAGCAACGTTCTTATCCAAGTTTGATCCGAGAATTCTGATCATATGGTATCTCTTGTTTGCGACTGTTCCATGGTTTGTTTACAATCGAACCGTGTTATTAATATTTTTTATTGCGATGCTTTTCATCGCGTCGATTTCCCGTATTAGCAGCTTCGTTGTCATCATGTTGGCTTTTACAACGATATGTAATTTGCTTACGGTCGTGATTCTTTCGCTATTTTTAGGCGGTGATCTCGAAGTCTTTTTTGCCATTTTTACACTGACGTTAAAACTGGTAACCGTCGCCCTTGCCAGCCTTGCGGTATTTGCCAGTCTTGATCCGGAGAAATTTAGTGACGCTTTGCTCAGTTTTGGCTTGCCTGGGCAATTAAGCTTTGGTGTTTCCTATGGATATCGCATGATTCCTATATTGGTTGAGGAGTACCATCAAATTATCAATTCCTATCGTTTGCGGGGAAAAATGCCGGCCCGAAAAGGTTTTTTACGGTCGAAACAGCTCTTTCATATTTGTAAAATCGGTGTGATCGCTTTTTATCCAATGATATTAAATACGGCAAAGCGCACGCGGACAACGGTTGAAGCTCTGGAAGTGAAGGGATTTACGTACGGGTTGCACAATGGGGAAGCAAAACGGTTGAAGTTATCTTATTTAAAAGTAAGACGTAATGATATGCTTTTTTTAGGATTTACCGCTCTCTTTATGATTCTTGCCTTTTATGTAGGGAGTATCTATCCTATTTAAAAAGAACTTTATTATACTTCGAACACAAAATATAGTTGAAGAATTTGTATAATTTTTTTGTGGGAATCATGTAATGGTTAGTACCCAAAAACGGGGACTTTTTAAAAAGGTTATACAATTCCACAATATATTGTGTACATTACTTTATTAAATCATCTATATGTTGTGGTCGAAATGTAACAATGACCTTTTTGTGGTTGAACCATGTAATAGCTATTAAAACGACATTCATTATGAGAAACCGGTCCAGTTTTTTTACATTTTATAACATAGTGAATGAATCACCTTATGTATCAAACAAATGGAAGGAAGAACATCATGTTTATAGATTTTCACACGCACACAAAGCTATCAAAAAATGTTGATTTTCGAATCACTTACTTCCGGCGGATGATAAAAAGTGCACGGAAAAACGGATTGAATGCGCTGGCTTTGACAGAACATTTTAACACAAGTCATTTTGAAGAAATTTATGATACGTTAGATCAGCACTATCCTTATACACAATATTATGATGTTGACGGCTTTAAAGTATTTACTGGAATGGAAATTGATATTAAAGAAACAGGACATATTCTTTTTATCGGACACCGGGATGACATCCGCGAAATTCGTGCTCAATTGGCGGGTCATACAGAGAAAGCGAACTTTCCATCTTTTGAAGAACTTTTTGAAATTGCCGAACCTTTTAATCTATTAAAAATAGGGGCGCATCCTTCCCGTAATTCGACTCCGCTTCTTCATCTTGGAGACGAACGATTGCAGAAATTTGATGCTTTTGACTTAAACGGTAAAGATGTCGCACAACAACCGTTTACCCGGGAAAAAATCACAGAACTCGGCCAAAGGCTAAAAAAACCGGTTGTTGCCGGAAGTGACTCCCACCTGCCAATTCAGTTCGGCTGTGTGAAAAATCAATTTTATGACGAGTGTGAGTCCATTGATCAAATTCGTGATTGCATGCTGTCTAACCGCTACAATGTGATCGTTTCCGACAATGCCGCTATGAAAGTGAAAGCGGCAAGAATTATGAAAAGAACGATTAAAATATTAAGGCATGTATAAAACATCAGTGAAATAATCAAAGAATCCCATGAGACAATCTTGTTTCATGGGATTTTTCTTAAGTGGTTTTTACAGTTATGATACTATCTTTTATACATTTATAGAAAAACCTGATTAAAACAACCAGATAGAAGGAATACTTTCTCTTCCTGTTTGCAAAGGTTTATATAAAAATTGTTCTAAATGAAAGTTGATTCATATTTCCAAAATAAAAAACGACTTTTCTTCCCTGAACACTCTGTATCAGATTTTTTGGATCTTTCCAAATGATTGGAGTTTTTTTTCAACAACCGCAAGCATGACTGTTCTCTTGAATAGAAACAATAGGAAAGTCCATTGTTTTCCAGGCAGCAATTCCTCCATTCCATCTTCCTCATCTTTATAAATGATTTATATGAAAAATGATAATTATTAATGCAATCGTTCCGGTGACCAGATAATGCGAGAAATTATTTTTACCATAAAGGGTTAATCCATTTACAATTCTGGAAATGATGACAAGAATAATAGCGATTAATAACCATGCCAGTGAAACATTAAAAAATAATTTGCAAATTCCTAACACGAGAAAATGAAAATGGCTTAAAGTAAAAACAGAGATTGTAAGTTTGCAGGCCTGATTCATGGAAATGTTTTTTTTCGTCAAAAACAGATAAATCACACCGGCAAGACTAATGATGGAAAAGAAAATAATCAGAAAGCTGCTGATCAATTTTATTCATTCCTTTCTTGGTTGTTTTTTTTCAGCGTAAATCGTGGGGTTAACCCCATGTCAATGACTATTTTTCAATAATGAAAGGAAGATAAAGAATGAGGATAGGAGAGTTTTTGAAAAAGGTGGATACCACAAAGGATACGGTTCGCCATTACGAAGATATTAAATTGCTTGATCCGGAATGGAAAGACGGGAGAAGAGAGTACGCTGAACAGCAAATAAATGACTTTCATGCAATCAGGGAGATGAAATCCCTCGGATTAAAATTAAAGGACATCCGGGAAATTTTTAATTGGAAGCGTCAAAATGGCTGCGGATCAAAGGAATTAATTGATCGAGTTTCACAAACTTTAGACCAGGAGCTGAAAAAAATACATCAGCAAGAAGCAGAATTACAAAATAAAAAGAAAATGATTAACGAATTGCTGGTGGAACTGCAAAAGCTAAAATGATTGGCCGGGTTGTATTACGGGACTAAAATATCTTTTTTAGTCTTATAAGAACAGAAATCGAAAGGATCCCGAGATCCCCGCAAAAAAGAATTCTATCAGCTGTTGCAGGATTTTTTCAAAACAGATGTGCATAAAAATTAAATTTCAAACATAAAAAATATTAAAAACATATTGACAGTGAATACAGAACATGTAATAATCCAAGTAACATTATATGAATTATTTAATTTAATAAGCAAAATCTTATCAAGAGCAGGTGGAGGGACTGGCCCGATGAAGCACGGCAACCGACTCATTATGAGCACGGTGCTAATTCTTGCAGCAGTAATGCTGAGAGATAAGAAGTTGTTTTTTCCAAAAACCTCTTCTTATCGAAGGGGTTTTTTTAGTACAGAGCAAAGACAATGAAAAGTTCGTGCAGAAGAGTCTTTGATAATCAGGCTGGAAATTATAGTGGTTACTCTATAGCTTTTAGTGGGTGCTAATTTTTCAAACGATATTCCTGCGATTCTTACCACAACATTCGGCAAGTTATCACTTGACGGAGAAATTAAGTTGTTGGATTTAAAGTTTGATAGAGAACTAGAAAAAGCTTTCCCTGGTCCGCGATTTGGCATTGAAGGGATCCGCAAGAAATTGGGGGTTTATGAAAGACCATTGATCATGAGCATTTTTAAAGGAGTTATTGGTAGAGATATGAACTATTTGCTCAGGCAATTGCGTGAGCAGGCACTCGGCGGGGTTGATATTGTTAAGGATGACGAAATACTCTTTGAGATAGATTAGTACCGGGCAAACCACTGCAGCGTTTTGAGATAAAAGCGGGAGAGGATTTCATTGCTGTCTTACAGAACAGTATTTGTTCGTTTACGGAAGGAGTAACAAGACGTGACAACACCAGTAACAGCGATCCAATCAGTGCGGTTCGATGAAGAACATGATGAACTCATTATATTAGACCAAACACTGCTGCCAAATGAAAAAATCTTTTTACGGCTTTCTGAGCCAGGAGAAATATGGGGTGCGATTAACCAGTTAAAAGTGAGGGGGGCACCTGCTATTGGCATTACCGCCGCTTACGGCATCTTTTTAGGAACGAAACAATCGAAGGCTGCAACATATACAGAGCTTTATGCCAATTTTAACAAAATAAAACAATACCTCGCGTCTTCCCGTCCGACTGCATTGAACTTGTTTTGGGCCTTAAACCGGATGGAGAAGCGTTTAAAGCAGGAAGCAGAAAAAAGCATGCCGGAGATAAAAAGTGCTTTAAAAGAGGAAGCTGAAAAGATTCGTCTTGAAGATGAACAAACTTGTCTTGCGATCGGCAAGCGTTGACGCTGTTACAGCCGAGCTGGGGAATATTGACGCATTGCAACGCAAGTACCATTGCCACGGCTAAGTATGGTACCGCACTTGCACCCGTCTATTTGGGGCAGGAGCGAGGCTATGATTTCAAAGTATTCGCAGATGAAACAAGACCGCTTCTTCAAGGAGCAAGGTTAACTGCTTGGGAATTGCAAGAAGCAGGTATTGATGTCACAGATCATACGCTGATTACAGCAATCGTTACCGAGAAAGGGATTGCTTATCCTCCTTATCACGAAAGCCTGGCACAATTACAGTAATGCTAAAAGACGGGCAGTACCTGCAGAAAAGGGTGCTGTCTTTTATATATAAAAGCAAGATGATCTAGAAGATCCGCGTATTTTTTGGAAAAAGGACATAGACCTGAGAAATGGGGACATATATTTCAGGAAAGGGTACATAAACCTGAATAATGAGGACATATATTTCCGGGAAGAGGACATAAACCTGAATAATGAGGACATATATTTCAGGAAAGGGTACATAGACCTGAATAATGAGGACATAAATTTCAGGAAAGAGGATATAAATCTAAAAAATGAGGACATAAATTTGAAAAAAGGGTACATAAGCCTGAATAATGAGGAGATATATTTTGGAAAGAGGACATAAGCCTGAAAAATGAGGACATAAACCCGAAAAAAGAGGACATATATTTCCCGAAAGAGAACATAAATCTAAAAAATGGGGATGTAAGCCTGAATAATGGGAACGTATATTCTGAATGAGGACATAAATTTCAGGAAAGGGGACATAAACCTGAATAAAGAGGTCATAAAACTAAAAAATGGGTACATAACCCGAATAATAAGGACATAAATTTCAGGAATGAGGAAATTAATCTGAACAATGTAGACAAAAAACTGCACTTTTACTGATTTGACGCCAAAATTTCGGATTCATCACCCTTCATAATAATCACGCATTCCCGGAGCATCGATCTCGTTTTCCAAAAAATAATCCGACTTTTTTCTTCAAGTATTGAAAAAATTTTTTTCGCTGTTCTTAACAATTATATAGTTGATTACCTGCCATTTTACGTAATCGAAGTTGTGAAATATTCGAGCTTTTCTCTTGTCGTGGCTTCATTGTTCACATCTGTAAGGCAGATCAAGTAGTCACCGGGCAAAATTTTTGTATCACCTTTGGGAATAAATTCTTTTCCTTCCCGCTTCATGGCGATAAGCAAACAATTTTTCGGAATCGCTAATTCTTTTAAAAGTTTATCTTCGGCAGGTGAGCCGTATTGTACGATCACCTCGACGGTGATTTTCCGGCTGTCGTCTTGGGTGCTGACTTCTATATTTCTTTCCGAAAGCTGGCTTTCCAACAGGGAATCATAGACTGGCTTACTTTTTAATAGATCTGCCACGATATAGGCGATCACAGAAACAACGGTAAGAGATAACAGCTGTGTAAAAGAACCGGACATCTCCACCAGTAAGATAACGCCTGTAATAGGCGCCCTGACAATCGCAGTAAAAAAGCCCGCCATAGCTAAGATGATAAAATTAGCAAACAAATTTGCGTCAAACCCAAAATAATGAACTGCGATGTTTCCAAAAATTGCTCCGATCGTTGCGCCGATTATTAGCAACGGAAAAAAGATGCCCCCCGGTGCCCCGGAACCAAAGCTGATCATCGAAAAAACAAATTTAGCAACAAGCACCACAACTAAGAATGAGATACCGGTGGACAATTGCAGCTCACCAGTAATAATATTTCCGCCGCCCAATGCCAACGGGAAAAAGCAACCTAAAATTCCGGCAAGTAGAAACGGAATCATCGGCCGTGTTTTCCTGGTCAACCATTTTGACTTTCTATATAGCTTTTGCGTGAGCAGCAACATGTAGTTATAGAAAGTACCGAAAACACCCAGAACCGCTCCAAGAATAAACAGCAGCCAATATCCGCTTAAGGGAATATTGTTTGTAACATCAAAATGAAAGATCGGATCCATGCCAAATAATAAATTTGTTATAAAATCGCTCACTACTGCCGCTGTCATCGACGAAAGTAAAATAGCAGGGGAAAAATATTTGAAAATTTCCTCCATCGCAAACATCGTACCTGCTAAAGGCGCATTAAAAGCAGCAGCGAGCCCGGCACTTGCTCCGCTGGCAATAAGCACCTTTTTCTCTGTTCTTGATGCTGCATATTTATCACCAATGCCTTGCGCAACACAGGCACCCAATTGGATCGAAGGACCTTCTCTTCCCAGAGACAGCCCTGCCAAAAGGGAGACAGCTCCCCCAAAGAATTTGGCAACCAGAGTATGGAGCCAGTTATATTGGAAATATCCCATCATAACACCTTTTACTTGCGGAATGCCGCTGCCACTGATCATCGGATATTTTGAGATAAGCATGCCAATAAAATAACCGGCTGCCCCTAAAAGAAGCAGGACAATCGGCAACAATGCTAAATGCTTGCTTACAAAACGGTAGATTTTAAACGAATATGCTTCGGCACCTAAAAGAGTAAAGCGGTATGCTGCGATGACAATCCCGACGAACAAGCCAATTGCAATGCTTTTAAATAAAATCGGGAGTTTACGAGATTCGCTATTGATGATGGCACGATAATTATTATCCATTTTCATTCTTGTTCCTAACCTAAAACGAAATAAAAATATTTGCTAACTCAAGCTTACAACTAGAAATAAGTTAATTCAAGGTCTAACCAACCACTTCGAGTATTTGGATAGGAATATCCTTTCTTCAATAGAAAATCTTATATATTGCAGGTACTGGCTGATTTCTGGTAAATCGAAAGATTTCACTTTGCCTTTTTCGGAATATAATCAAATATTTCATGAGATTCAAGCTGATCAATAAACCGGTTTAACCATTCATAATATTCCAAAGCGTACTCGATTTTTTCGATATCGCACGAAGCAGCCTTTTTGATGCCCTCCTCCGCTTGTTCATTTGCGGTAATTTTTTTTAGATCAGCTAAAGATTTTTCCATGGCAGACACGTTTTTCGAAACACCGGAGCGCCATTTAATGGTAAAATAATCAATAAAAGTTTGATACCAATCTTCTTCCGCTTTATATAAATCCTTACGCACCCCTTTTTTCCATACTTTATCGACCATTTTTAATTCTAATAGCGTCCGCACAGAAGTACTCATGCTTGTCTTACTCATTCCCAGTTCAACCTTCATTTCATCAAGTGTCATAGGTGTCTCATGAAAATGAAGCATGCCGTATAATCTTCCAATGGAGTCTGTAACCCCGTACAAATTTATATTTTGTGCAATGGCATCAATGACTCTTTCACGGGCTGCCTCTAATATCTCTCTATCGTTCACGATAACGTCACATCCATTATATAAGTATTAATCTATAAAGTGAAACTTCCTTCAGTGGGGGTTTCTTTCATCCCCCACTAAAGGTTAGTCACGCGG